>NZ_DFTP01000079.1:16499-17712 GCF_002381585.1 Marinimicrobium sp. UBA4209 | reverse complement strand
ACGTGGCGCTGCGGGACAAGTCGGGCAAGCCGATCATGGTGGACGGCAAGGATGTTCGCCCTCAGGTAGAGCGCGAGCTGAATCATATGCGCGAGCTGGTCACCAGCGTGCGCTCCGGCGAGTGGAAAGGTTTTTCCGGCAAGTCGATCACCGATATTGTCAGCATCGGCATTGGTGGTTCCAACCTCGGGCCGCTGATGGTCACCGAAGCGCTGAGCGCCTACAGCGACGATACGCTGCGCACCCACTACGTCTCGAACGTGGACGGTTTCCAGATCGCCCAGGTGCTGGAGCGGGTCAATCCCGAAACCACCCTGTTTATCGTGGCCTCCAAGACCTTTACCACGCTGGAAACCATCACCAACGCGAACACCGCCCGGGCCTGGTTCCTCAAAGGCGGCGGTTCCGAGTCCACGACCAGCCAGCATTTCGTGGCCGTATCGTCCAATGTGAAGAAGGCCGTGGAGTTCGGTGTAGCGGAGAAAAACATCTTTGAAATGTGGGACTGGGTCGGCGGTCGTTTCTCGCTCTGGTCCACCATCGGGCTGCCCATCGCGTTGCAACAGGGCTTTGATGCCTTTGAGGAGTTGCTGCAGGGCGCCTATGAAATGGATCGCCACTTCTGCGAAGCCCCCTTGGCGGAAAACGCCCCGGTCATGCTGGCCCTGGTCGGTATCTGGAACCGCAACTTCCTCGGTTATCCCTCCCATGCCCTGCTGCCTTACGACCAGTGCCTGCACCGCTTCCCGGCCTACATGCAACAGGCCGAAATGGAAAGCAACGGCAAGTCGGTCAACTGGGAAGGTGAGACCCTGACCTACGGCAGCGTGCCGCTGATCTGGGGCGAGGTGGGCATTAACGGCCAGCACGCCTTCTATCAGTTCCTGCACCAGGGAACCGACATCATCCCCGCCGACTTTATTGGCTCGGTGAAGCCCACCATTGAAGTGGAAGGACATCACGATGCGCTGATGGCCAATATGTTCGCGCAAACCGAGGCGCTGATGAAGGGCATCGACGCCGATCAGGTGCGTGCGGACCTCAAGGCCAAGGGTATGGATGAGGCGCGGATTGAAGAAATCGTGGCCCACAAGGTGCACCGTGGCAATCGCCCGACCAACACCCTGTTGATGGACAAGGTGACGCCGCGCTCTCTGGGCGCCCTGATTGCACTGTACGAGCACAAGATCTTCACCCAGGGCATCATCTGGCA
>NZ_DFTP01000079.1:15721-16451 GCF_002381585.1 Marinimicrobium sp. UBA4209 | reverse complement strand
TTCACCCAGGGCATCATCTGGCAGATTCACTCCTTCGATCAGTGGGGTGTGGAGCTGGGTAAGGTGTTGGCCGCCGGTATCCAGCCGGAACTGGCAGACGGCGCCGAGGTGAGCGACAAACATGATGCCTCGACCCGCAGTCTGATAAACTACTACAAACAAGCAAAGTAACAGCGGAAACAGTACGGCCGCCAGCGACCCTGGGTCTCTGGCGGCAAAATCATTTATAACCGCTGCACGGAGACGTGTGAGAGAGCCTCGGGAGTATTGTCCGGCAATGTATCGGATGAGCCCTGAGGAGCATTAGACCGTGAATATAGCAAGTCAGACGAGGCTTGGCGGACTGGCCCTTGGCGGACTGACCATGGTGCCGTCCCCCTGGTGCTGTCCGGCCCCCAACGCCGGATCAGCCCACCCGCAAGCGGGGTGACAGCGCCCGGGGCAGGCCGTCCGACCCGATAAATCGCTCCCGCGGGTGGCGGGGCGAGGGCGTCTGGCTGGATGTAAAGTAATCAATGGTGCTGAAATGACTCACAAAAGACTCTCCGATATTACCCAGCGGATCATCGACCGAAGCCGAGATACCCGGGCGGCCTACGTTGAGCGCGTCAATGCGATGCGCAATGATGGCCCCTCCCGCCAGCGCCTGTCCTGTGGCAACCTGGCTCACGGATTTGCTGCCTCTTCCGAGAAAGAGAAACAGCAGCTGATGGATACCGGCGCGCCCAAT
>NZ_DFTP01000079.1:12301-15621 GCF_002381585.1 Marinimicrobium sp. UBA4209 | reverse complement strand
TACAACGACATGCTGTCGGCGCACCAGCCCTACGTTGATTACCCCGAGAAAATCAAAACGGCCGCTCTCGCCAACGGTGTGACCGCCCAGGTCGCCGGTGGCGTGCCCGCCATGTGTGACGGGGTTACCCAGGGGCGGGATGGTATGGATCTGTCGCTGTTCAGNNNGCGACAAGATCGTGCCCGGCCTGATGATCGGCTCGCTGTCGTTCGGCCATCTGCCTACCGTTTTTGTGCCGGCGGGGCCCATGCCTTCCGGTCTGCCCAATTCGGAAAAAGTGAAAGTCCGCCAGCTGTTTGCCGAGGGTAAAGTGGGCCGTAAAGAGCTGCTCAAGGCGGAAATGGATTCCTATCACAGCCCCGGTACCTGTACCTTCTACGGCACCGCCAACAGCAACCAGATGCTGATGGAAATGATGGGCATGCAGTTGCCGGGCAGCTCCTTCGTGAACCCGGGCACCGGGATGCGCGATGCGCTGACCACCGAGGCGACCAACCAACTGGTGAAACTGACCCAGGGTGGCGATCAGTACACGCCGATTGCCGATGTGATCGACGAGAAAGCCGTGGTCAACGGCATTATCGGCCTACTGGCTACCGGTGGTTCGACCAACCACACCATCCACCTGACCGCTATCGCCCGGGCCGCTGGCGTGATCATCGATTGGCAGGATATGGCCGACCTGTCCGAAATCATCCCACTGATGTGCCGTGTCTACCCCAACGGTCTGGCGGATGTGAACCGCTTCCAGGCAGTGGGGGGCATGGGCTTCCTGATCCGCAGCCTGCTCAGCGAAGGGCTGATGCACGAGGATGTGACCACCATCATGGGTAAGGGTATGTCCCACTTCGCCAAGGAGCCGTTCCTGGAGGGCGACAAGATCGAATGGCGCGATGCGCCGGAGAAGAGCCTGGATGAGGACGTCCTGCGCCCGGCCGGTAGTGCCTTCAGCAAAACCGGCGGCATGGCGCTGCTCAAGGGCAACCTGGGCCGCTGTGTCATCAAAGTGTCCGCAGTCAAGCCCGAGAATCGTAAGGTCAAGGCGCCTGCACGGGTGTTCTACCGTCAGGAAGACCTCCAGGCGGCGTTCAAAGCCGGCGAGCTGGACCGGGATTTCGTTGCCGTGGTGCGTTTCCAGGGCCCGAAAGCCAATGGTATGCCGGAGTTGCACAAGCTGACTCCGCCGCTGGGCGTGCTCCAGGACCGCGGCTTCAAGGTCGCGCTGGTCACCGATGGCAGGATGTCCGGTGCCTCTGGTAAAATCCCCGCGGCCATCCACCTGACCCCCGAGGCGCTCGATGGCGGCCCCATCTCGCTGGTGCGCGATGGCGACATGATTGAGCTGGATGCCGATGCAGGCAAGCTGGAGCTGCTGGTTTCCGAAGAGGAACTGGCCAGCCGTCAGCCGGAGCAGACCGACATATCCAACAGCCACTATGGCATGGGCCGCGAGCTGTTTGCCCCCCTGCGTGCCGAAGTCGGCCTGGCCGAAGAGGGAGCCACCGTCTTCCGTTGGTAGTGAGAGCGTTCGAGCCCGGTGATCGTGCCGGGCTCAATGTATAACCGCAAATACAGAACACAAGGTTTTAGTCCATGCTGAAAGCATTTGATTTTGTGATTTTTGGTGGTGCCGGTGACCTGGCGCTGCGCAAACTGATCCCGGGCCTGTATCGCGCCTATTGCAATGACGAGTTGCCTGAGGGCACTCGCATTTTCGGTACCTGCCGTCGTCAGGAAGCCGTGGCCGAGTACCAGGATAAGGTTCGCGCTGCCGCCGAACAGCACCTGCGCAAAGGCGAGTTTGTGGCTGAAACCTGGGATCGTTTCGCGAAAATGATCCACCCGCTGTTCCTCGACATCTCTTCCCGGGATGAGCACTGGGACAAAATGGCGGAAATCCTCAAGTCCGGAAACGACAATCGCGTTTTCTACCTGTCGACGCCTCCGAGCGTATTCGGTGTCTGCTGTAAGCACATTTCCGAAAGCGACCTGATCAGCCCGACCACCCGCGTGGTGGTGGAGAAGCCGCTGGGTTACGACGCTGCGTCGGCCGATGCGATCAATACCGAAATTGGCGAATACTTCGACGAGAAGTCCATTTACCGGATCGATCACTACCTCGGTAAGGAAGCGGTTCAGAACCTTCTGACACTGCGTTTCGCCAATGGCATCTTCGAGCATCTGTGGGATGCCAAAACCATTGACCATGTGCAGATCAGCCTGTGCGAAACCGTGGGCCTGGAAGGGCGCGCGAGCTTCTACGACGACGCCGGTGCCATGCGCGATATGGTCCAGAACCACCTGCTGCAGTTGCTCTGCCTGGTGGCCATGGAGTCGCCCAACAAGCTGACCGCCGACAGCATCCGCTCCGAGAAGATCAAGGTGCTGGAGTCCCTGCGGGCACTCCAGGGTGATGCGGTCAAGTGGCATACCGTGCGCGGCCAATACGCGGCGGGCGAGATGGATGGCAAAGCGGTACCCGGTTACCTGGACGAGCTGGGCAAAGACAGCAATACCGAGACCTTTGTTGCCATTCGCGCGCACATCGATAACTGGCGCTGGTCGAAAGTGCCGTTCTATCTGCGCACTGGTAAGCGACTGAAAGAGCGTTTTGCTGAAATCGTCATTCAGTACAAAGACGTCTCCCACGAGGTGTATCCCGAGTCGGCCGGCGGAGTAACGCCGAACCGTCTGGTGATCCGTCTGCAACCGGAAGAAAGCATCCAGATGGTGCTGATGTCCAAGAACCTGGAAAAGCACGAAACCGAGCTGACGCCGGTGGTGTTGAACCTGAACCTGGCCGAGAAGTACAAGCACTTTGTCAGTGACGCCTACAAGCGCCTAATGCTGGATGCCGCCGCCGGTGACCCGAGCCTGTTCATTCACCGCGCGGAAGTGGACGCGGCCTGGGGCTGGGTGGACCCGATCATCGAAGCCTGGCAGCGCCCGGAAAACAAGCCCATGGCGTACCCGGCTGGTTCCTGGGGCCCCGAAGCGTCCGAGGAGCTGCTGTCCGGCGATGGTCGCAGTTGGTTCAACATGGATGAGCTGCTGACGGAGGATCAGGACTGATGTTGGACGAAAAGATTTTTGACAGCCGCGAAGCCCTGTTGGCGGCGTTGCAGGAAGATTGCGTGGCGGTACTGGACGAGGCGCTGAAAGAGCGTGATCAGGCCAGTTTCCTGGTGTCCGGTGGCAGCTCTCCGGCGCCCCTGTATCAGCGACTGAGCCAGATCGCTCTGGACTGGAAACGGATCCAGGTGGCCTTGGTAGATGAGCGTTGGGTCGAGCCGGGCCACGCCAAAAGCAACGAGACGTTT
>NZ_DFTP01000079.1:11225-12242 GCF_002381585.1 Marinimicrobium sp. UBA4209 | reverse complement strand
ACGAGACGTTTGTGCAGAAAAATCTTCTGCAACACGCTGCCGGTCAGGCGCCGTTTCTGGGCATGAAGAACTCGGCGGAAACTGCCGCCGAAGGCCTCGCCGCCTGCGAGCAGGCCTATCAGAAGCTGGCCCAGCCGTTCGATCTCACCATTCTGGGTATGGGGCCGGACGGTCATACCGCGTCCCTGTTCCCCAACGCCGAAGGGCTTGAGGAAGCGCTGACCACCGATTCACTGTGTTCGGCGATTACCGCGCACCAGAGTGAAGTGACCGGTGAGTACACTGAGCGTATGACCCTGAGCCTGGCGGGTATCGTCAATTCCCGTCGTCTGGTTCTGCTGATCACTGGCGAAGAAAAATTGCAGGCCCTGCGTGCCGCGCAAGGTGAAGGTCCGGTGGGCGATATGCCGATTCGTGCCGTTCTGCGTCAGAACAAAGTGCCAGTGACACTGTATTGGGCTCCCTGAGGCGTCGCTCCCGGGATCGCTCGTATTGAATCAACCCAGTTACCGAATCAAGAGGAAAGCATAGTGGCATTAAGTATCGATAAAATTGTTCAGGTGGCTCCGGTCATTCCCGTGATGGTCGTGGAGCGCCTGGAAGATGCGGTACCGCTGGCTCAGGCACTGTACAACGGCGGCCTGAAGGTACTCGAAATCACCTTGCGTACCCCGGTGGCGCTCGATGCGATTCGCGCCATGGTCGATGCGTTGCCGGAAGACGCCGTGATTGGCGCGGGAACCATCGTCACTC
Organism: Marinimicrobium sp. UBA4209; assembly: GCF_002381585.1. Taxonomy (NCBI): domain Bacteria; kingdom Pseudomonadati; phylum Pseudomonadota; class Gammaproteobacteria; order Cellvibrionales; family Cellvibrionaceae; genus Marinimicrobium; species Marinimicrobium sp. UBA4209. Next base: position 11,489 of record NZ_DFTP01000079.1, on the reverse strand, counting down.
CGGACGACCTGAAGAAAGCCGTCGAAGCCGGCTCCACGTTCCTGGTCAGCCCCGGCACCACGGCGGAGCTGATCGAAGCCGCCAAGGCCAGCGATGTCCCGCTGCTGCCCGGTATTGCCACGCCCAGTGAAGCCATGAACCTGCTGGCGCACGGCTTTACCCACATGAAATTTTTCCCGGCGGAATCCGCCGGTGGTGTGTCCATGGTCAAATCCATTGGCGGACCCTTGCCGCAAATCACTTTCTGCCCGACCGGTGGCATCA
>NZ_DFTP01000079.1:4370-11168 GCF_002381585.1 Marinimicrobium sp. UBA4209 | reverse complement strand
TCTGCCCGACCGGTGGCATCAACCTCGCCAAGGCGCCCGAGTACCTGAGTCTGCCCAACGTGGCCTGCGTAGGGGGTACCTGGATGGCTCCCAAAGAGCTCATCGCCGAGAAGCGTTGGGACGAGATTGAAAAACTGGCTCGTGAAGCGGCCCAACTGGCACGCTGATCACGCCTGAATGCGTTTGTAATTTCTCTTTTAGATTGTCCGAATTGTAACCAGGAGATGTGTAATGACCATTAAAGTAGCAATCAACGGCTACGGCCGCATCGGCCGCAACGTGCTGCGTGCGCTGTACGAATCCAACTATCGCGACCGCATTCAGGTGGTCGGTATCAACGACCTGGGCGACGTCAACCTGAACGCTCACCTGACCAAGTACGATTCGGTCCACGGCAAATTCCCCGGTGAAGTATCTGTCGATGGCGAGAACATGATTGTAAATGGTGATGCAATTCGCATTACCTCTGAGCGTGACCCGAGCAAGTTGCCCTGGGGCGAGCTTGGTGTGGACGTGGTGTATGAGTGCACCGGTATCTTCACCAGCAAAGAAAAAGCCAGTGCCCACCTGGAAGCCGGCGCGAAGAAAGTGATCATTTCCGCACCGGGTACTGATGTGGACGCGACCGCTGTTTACGGCGTCAACCACAAGACCCTGAAAGCGACCGACCAGATCATCTCCAACGCCTCCTGCACCACCAACTGCCTGGCGCCGGTTGCCAAGGTACTGAACGACAAGTTCGGTATCGAGCAGGGCTCCATGACCACCATTCACGCCTACACCAACGATCAGAACCTGAGCGACGTGTATCACACCGACGTTTATCGCGCCCGTTCGGCCACTCAGTCCATGATCCCGACCAAAACCGGTGCCGCTCGCGCGGTAGCGCTGGTACTGCCGGAACTGAAGGGCAAGATCGACGGTATGGCGGTTCGTGTACCGACCATCAACGTCTCTCTGGTTGACCTGAACGTGCTGGTTTCCAAAGACGTGACCGTCGAGGAAGTGAATGCCGCCATGAAGGAAGCCGCCGAAGGCGAAATGGCGGGTGTACTGGAGTATTGCGATGAGCCGCTGGTGTCCATCGACTTCAACCACAACCCGGCCTCTTCCAACTACGACTCTCTGCAGACCAAGGTTTTCAACGGTCGCTGGGTTAAAGTCATGTCCTGGTACGATAACGAGTGGGGCTTCTCCAACCGCATGTTGGATAACACCCTGGCGCTGATGCAAGCCAAGTAATAAATACTGAGAGAGAGTTATGTTAAGACGTACCAAAATTGTCAGCACCCTGGGGCCCGCCTCTGAAGCTCCGGAAATGCTGGAAAAACTGATTCTGGCGGGCGTGAACGTCGTTCGCCTGAACTTCTCCCACGGGTCGCCGGAAGAGCACAAACAGCGCGCGGAAAACGTGCGCGCCATCGCCGCCAAACACGACCGTTTTGTGGCCGTGCTGGGCGACCTGCAGGGTCCGAAGATCCGTATTTCACGCTTCAAGGACAAGAAAATCGAGCTCAAGCTTGGTGACAAGTTTGTTCTGGATGCGGACCTCGGCCGTGACGAGGGAGACCAGAACCAGGTTGGTATCGACTACAAGGAGCTGCCAGGCGACTGTAAGCCGGGCGATAACCTGCTGCTGGACGATGGCCGCGTGGTGCTGGAAGTGGAGAAAATTGAAGGCAACCGCGTGTACTGCGTGACCCGTATTGCCGGTCCGCTGTCCAACAACAAGGGCATCAACCGTCAAGGCGGTGGCCTGTCGGCTCCGGCTCTGACCGAAAAAGATCTGGCCGACATCAAAACCGCGGCGGATATCGACGTCGACTATCTGGCCGTGTCTTTCCCGCGCAGTGCGGACGACATGAACAAGGCTCGCGAGTTGATGCGGGCCGCCGGTGGCGAGCGTGCGGGTCTGGTAGCCAAAGTTGAACGTGCTGAAGCGGTTGCGGATGACGAAACCCTGGACGCTATCATTGAAGCCAGTGATGCGGTCATGGTCGCCCGTGGTGACCTGGGTGTGGAGATCGGTGATGAATCCCTGATTGGTGTACAGAAGCGCATCATCGAGCGCTCCCGTGCCCTGAACAAGGTGGTGATCACCGCGACCCAAATGATGGAGTCCATGATCAAGAACCCGATGCAGACCCGCGCCGAAGTGTTCGACGTGGCGAACGCCGTGCTTGATGGCACCGATGCGGTGATGCTGTCCGCGGAAACCGCCGCTGGCGACTTCCCGGAAGAGACCATCAAGGCCATGGTGCGCATCATCCTGGGGGCTGAAAAGCACCCGAGCGCCAGCCAGAGCACCTACCGGGTGGAGCAGAAGTTCCAGACCATTGACGAGTCCATCGCCATGGCGTCGATGTACACCGCCAACCACCTCAGCGGTGTGAAGGCGATCATCTCGCTGACCGAGTCCGGTGCGACCCCGCGTCTGATGTCCCGCATTGGTTCTCAGTTGCCGATTTTCGCCTTCTCCGGACGGATCGATACCCAGCGTCGCGTGGCGCTGTATCGCGGTGTCCAGCCGGTACCGTTCGAAACCGACAGCTCGGCACCGGGCCATCAGGATCATATGCGCGCGATCGAGATCCTGAAAAGCAAGGGTGTGCTGAGTGACGGTGATCTGGTGATTGTCACCAACGGTGACTCCAACCAGTTGGGCGGCACCAACACCATGAAAATATTGCGGGTGGGCGAGCAGTAAGCTCAATCCTCAGTCATGGTATGAAACGAAAACGGCAGCCCTGAGGCTGCCGTTTTCGTTAACGGCGGATGCGGGTCATACCGCTGCGCTCGGCCCCTACGGATGGCACGGCAGTACCCGTAGGGGCCGAGCGCAGCGGTATGACCCGCATCCGCCGCTCCCACAGCACCCCATCCCCGCATCACGTGGTTGCCCCAATCACTTAAGTTCGTGCTAACCTGCTCATTAAATGATCCATTGATGATGTCAGAGGCATTACATGCTCAGAAATTTCACCGCATTCCCGTTTGCTCTGCTTTGGGCTCTCTCGGCCCAGGCCCTCGAAATCCACCACGGCGACTGGCAGCAGGGCGCCGTCATTCGTGGCGCGGTGACACCGGGTAGCGAGCTGAAACTGGGGGATCGCACTGTGCGGATTGCCGACGACGGCCAATTTGTGATTGGTCTCGACCGGGATGCCGAGTCGCCCGCCAAGCTGACCCTGATACCCCCGGCAGGGGAGCCCGAGCACTTTGAATTCCCCGTCAAAGCCCGGGATTACAATATCCAGCGCATTGAGGGTGTTCCACAGAGTACAGTGACTCCGGACCCGGAACAGGTCAAGCGCGCCCGGGCCGAAGCGGCTCTCGCCTGGAAGGCTCGCCAGCATGATCTGGCGCGTACCGATTTTACGCAGTCTTTCCAGTGGCCACTGGTCGGGATCATTACCGGCGTTTACGGCAGTCAGCGGTTTTATAACGGCGAGCCGCGCTCTCCCCATTACGGGGTGGATATTGCCGCGCCGCAGGGCACCCCGGTGGCATCCCCGGCGCCGGGTGTGGTCACCCTGGTGCACGACGATATGTTTTTCTCCGGCGGCACCCTGATTGTCGACCATGGGCACGGTCTGTCGTCCACCTTCATTCACCTGCACCGAATTCTGGTGAAAGAGGGGGAGGAAGTCGGTCAGGGGGATACCATCGCCGAAGTCGGTGCCACAGGAAGGGCCACCGGCCCACATCTGGACTGGCGCATGAACTGGTTCGATCGACGGGTCGACCCGACCACCCTGGTAGGGCCGATGCCAGAGGACGTGGCCAGCAACTGATTTGCGGGGCCGCTCAGTAGCGTTGGAGTCGCGCCCCGGTGTAAGATAGCGGCTTTTACCTCATTCCCCGAGGGGCGCTATGATCGACAAAAAACTGCTCAGTCTACTGGTCTGCCCGGTGAGCAAGGCTCCACTGGAGTACGACGCTGAAAAGCAGGAGCTGGTGTGCCGAGCCAGCCACTTGGCTTACCCTATTCGCGATGGCATCCCGGTGATGCTGGAGAGCGAAGCGCGCCAGTTGACCCAGGAAGAGCGGGAACAGCTCGACCGCCCCTGAATCGCCCCATTTTGATCTCGATAACCACGGATACGCTATGAAAAGCGCAGAAATTCGCGACGCCTTCTTGAAGTACTTTGAGCAGCAGGGGCACACCGTTGTCCCCAGCAGCTCCCTGATTCCGGGTAATGACCCGACCCTCCTGTTCACCAATGCCGGTATGGTCCAGTTCAAGGACGTATTCCTCGGCGAAGAACACCGGGATTACCGCCGTGCGGCCAGTTCCCAGCGTTGTGTGCGTGCCGGGGGCAAGCACAACGACCTCGAAAATGTCGGCTATACCGCCCGCCACCACACGTTCTTTGAGATGCTGGGCAATTTCAGCTTTGGAGACTACTTCAAGCGCGACGCGATCAAGTTCGCCTGGGAGTTTCTGACCGATGTACTCAAACTGCCCGAAGAGCGGTTGTGGGTGACCGTCCATATCAGCGACGATGAAGCGGCCGATATCTGGCAGAAGGAGGTGGGGGTCAGCCCCGAGCGCTTCTCCCGCCTGGATGAAGACAACTTCTGGCAGATGGGGGACACCGGCCCCTGTGGTCCCAGCTCGGAAATCTTTTATGACCACGGCCCGGATGTGCCTGGTGGCCCACCCGGCAGCGAGAATGATGATCTGGACCGGTACATCGAGATCTGGAACCTGGTGTTCATGCAGTATGAGCGCCACAGCAATGGCGAGTTGAAGCCGCTGCCCAACCCCTCCATCGATACCGGCATGGGCCTGGAGCGGATTGCCGCGGTCATGCAGGGCGTGCACAACAACTACGACATCGATCTGTTCCAGCACCTGCTCAAAGCCGCGGCCGACGCGACGGGTGCCACGGATATGGAAAACAAGTCACTGCGGGTGATTGCCGACCATATCCGTTCCTGTGCGTTTCTGATCAGCGATGGGGTGCTGCCCTCCAATGAAGGGCGCGGTTATGTGCTGCGCCGCATCATTCGCCGCGCCGTGCGCCACGGTCACCAACTGGGCCAGACCCAACCGTTTTTCCACCAGTTGGTGGTCGCGCTGGCCGAGGTGATGGGTGATGCCTATCCGGAGTTACGCCAGCAACGGGCACAGATCGAAAAGGTGCTGCTGTTGGAAGAGGAGCAGTTCGCCAAAACCCTGGATAAGGGGATGGTGGTCCTCGAAGGGGCGCTGGAAGATCTGAGTGGCACCGAGATTCCCGGCGATATCGTCTTTACTCTGTACGACACTTACGGTTTCCCTGTCGACCTGACCGCGGACATTGCGCGCGAGCGTGGTCTGACGCTGGATATGCCCGGTTACGAGCAGGCCATGGACGCCCAGCGCGCCCGGGCCCGCGCGGCCGGCAGCTTCAAGGTGGATTACACCTCGGCCGGGCTGGACCTGCCGGCCACCGAGTTCCTGGGCTATACCCAGCTTGCGGAGCAGGGCAAGATCCAGGCGTTGCTGAAAGACGGCCAGCTCGTGGACCAACTGGAAGAAGGCGATGAGGGCGCCGTGGTGCTCGATCGCACGCCGTTTTACGCCGAGTCCGGTGGTCAGGTGGGCGATACCGGCTACCTGGAAGCCGACGGTGGTCTGCGCTTTGAGGTGCGTGACTGCAACAAGCAGGGGAGCAGCCATCTGCACATTGGCCGGGTATTGCACGGCCGTCTGGCGGTGGGCGATACGCTGTCGGCCCGGGTCGACGGCAATGTGCGTTCGGCCACCGCCCTGAATCACTCGGCAACCCACCTGATGCACGCGGCGCTTCGTGAAGTGCTGGGCGAGCACGTGACCCAGAAAGGGTCACTGGTGGATTCCGAGCGTCTGCGTTTTGACTTCTCCCACTTCGAGGCGCTCAAGCCCGAAGAGATCAAGGCGATTGAAGCGCTGGTCAACGAACAGATTCGCGCCAACACCGATGTTCAGGTCGAAGAGATGGATATCGACAGCGCCAAGACCAAAGGTGCCATGATGCTGTTTGGTGAAAAGTACGGTGACCAGGTGCGCGTGCTGACCATGGGGGATGGGTTCTCGGTGGAACTCTGCGGCGGTACCCACGTGCGCCGCACTGGCGACATCGGCCTGTTTCGGATCACCTCTGAATCCGGCGTGGCGGCGGGTGTTCGTCGCATCGAGGCGGTGACCGGAGCGGGCGCTCTGGCGCTGTTTGATGAGGTTGAGGCACTTGCCGACCGCACCGCTCAGGCCCTGAAGACCCGCCGTCCGCAGGTGCCGGAGAAGGTCGAGCAACTGCTGGCCCAGAACCGCAAGCTGGAAAAGGAACTGAGCGCGCTCAAGGCCAAGCTGGCCACTGCGGGCAGCGGCAGCCTGCTGGACCAGGTTCAGGAGGTCGCCGGGGTCAAGGTACTGGCGGTCAAGCTGGAGGGGGCCGACAGCAAATCCCTGCGCGAGAGCGCCGATCAGCTGAAAAACAAGCTTGGCAGTGGCGTATTGCTGGTCGCGGCGGTAGAGGGTGAGAAAGTCTCATTGGTTGCCGGGGTGACCAAGGATCTGACTGACCGGATCAAAGCCGGCGATCTGATGCGTGAAGTGGCCACAAAGGTAGGCGGCAAAGGCGGTGGCCGCCCGGATATGGCCCAGGGCGGTGGCACTGATCCCAGCGGGCTGGACAGCGCCCTGAGCGCCGTCCCCGAGTGGGTCAAAGCCCAACTCGCATAACGCTTTTCGGGTCGGTTACGGCGGATGCGTGTCCTACCGCTGCGCTCGGCCCCTACGCATAGCACGGCAGGTCGCGTAGGGCGGATAAG
>NZ_DFTP01000079.1:919-4274 GCF_002381585.1 Marinimicrobium sp. UBA4209 | reverse complement strand
AGGCGCATCCGCCGTAACCCAACGTGCCAAAATCTCGTACGGCGAACCGCATCCGCCGTAACCAAACCGCTAAAAAAGGCTTTTACGGGCCTGAAAAACTATTTCGCTAACGCGCGATTTACGCTTTAATAGCGGGCCGCGCATGGCGCGCAATGTTGCAACTGAGCCGGTTCTCCGGCGTACTGGTCGAGGAAGCGTTCGGGCATGAGTTTGTTCGTACAGAAATACGGCGGCACCTCCGTGGGCACCGTCGAGCGGATTGAAGCCGTGGCTGACAAGGTGGCGAAATTTCGTGACCAGGGCCACGATATGGTGGTGGTGCTGTCCGCGATGAGCGGCGAGACCAACCGCCTGATTGCCTTGGCTCAGCAGATACAGGACAACCCCGACCCGCGCGAATTGGACGTGCTGGTGTCGACCGGTGAACAGGTCACCATTGCCCTGCTGTCGATGGCGCTGAAAAAGCGCGGCTACGATGCCCGGTCCTACACCGGTGGCCAGGTGCGTATCCTGACCGACAATGCCCACACCAAAGCCCGCATCCAGGCCATTGATGAAGCCAACATGCGCGCCGACCTTGAGGCCGGGCGTGTGGTGGTGGTCGCCGGGTTCCAGGGTGTGGACGAGCAGGGCAATATCACCACCCTTGGACGGGGTGGCTCAGATACCACCGGCGTGGCCCTGGCGGCGGCGTTGAAAGCCGATGAGTGCCAGATCTATACCGACGTGGACGGCGTATACACCACCGACCCACGAGTGGTAGAGCGTGCCCGACGGCTGGACCGGATCACCTTCGAAGAAATGCTGGAAATGGCCAGTCTAGGTTCCAAGGTGCTGCAGATCCGGTCGGTTGAATTCGCCGGCAAGTACAAAGTTCCGTTACGGGTGTTGTCGAGCTTCCAGGAAGGCCCGGGCACCCTGATTACACTCGATGAGGAAGATGACACTATGGAACAACCCATTGTCTCGGGCATCGCGTTCAACCGCGATGAGGCAAAAGTGACTCTTGCTGGTGTGCCGGACACGCCGGGCGTTGCCGCCCGTATCCTGGGTCCGGTGGGTGCTGCCAATATTGAAGTGGACGTGATTGTCCAGAACGTGGGTGCCGACAACACCACAGACCTGACCTTTACCGTCAACAAAGGCGATCTGAAAAAGACCGTCGGTGTCCTGGAAACCGTGGCCCAGTCCATCGGCGCCCGGGAAGTACGCGGGGATGACCGGGTCGCCAAGGTGTCCATTGTCGGAGTTGGAATGCGCTCCCATGCCGGGGTGGCCTCCACCATGTTCAACGCCCTGGCCGAAGAGAACATCAATATTCAGATGATCACCACCTCGGAAATCAAAATCTCCGTGATCATCGAAGAGCGTTACCTGGAACTGGCGGTTCGCTGCCTGCACACGGCCTTCGGACTCGATAAAGAGCCCGAGGAAAGCCGGGACCGGGGTTAACAGGCGCATACTCCGGATTGGGGCGGTTGGTTAGCGATCGCTCAATAAATCTGGTACAGTTAGCGCGCGTTAATGTAAGCAGGGAGAACAATGCACATAAAAGGGTGGAAAATGTTTGTCCTAATCGCCAACTATGGTCAATACTTCAAGGGGGTTTGTAGTTTGACGCCCATTGGCGATCGGGGTTAGCCGAGAAGCGGCATCGGACGATGGAGTCTACGCCGTGTTCTTACAGGATGAGTGAAGGAGATTTATTATGTTGATTTTGACCCGCCGTATTGGCGAAACATTGATGGTTGGTGATGAAGTGACCGTCACCGTACTTGGCGTGAAGGGCAATCAGGTCCGTATCGGTGTGAATGCACCCAAGGATATCGCCGTTCACCGCGAAGAGATTTACCAGCGCATTCAGCGTGAGAAGCAGAACCAGGATGAGCAGCTGGATTGATCCCAGACTCGTCGACGGGCCTCGGGAGCGTAATCAACCACCTCCCGAGCCGCTCTTCCCTCTGGAAATTCCGGTCAAGTTCCGACCAGACGCGATTTTGATCGCACTTTTTTGCATCCAACCACTCTCAACCCTTTGATTTTTCGTGAGATATGGTATGATGCGCCGCACTTGTCGAGAGGCAGGTGACAAATTGTTTTGGAGAGGTGGCCGAGTGGCTGAAGGCGCTCCCCTGCTAAGGGAGTATACCCTAATCCGGTATCGAGGGTTCGAATCCCTCCCTCTCCGCCATACAGAAACCGTCCCCGACAGGGGGCGGTTTTTTTATGGCTGAAAGGGAAGGGTGAGAAGCCTCGCCGGGTTCGACCAATTTGACGGGATCAAATTGGGACGGCGAAGCCGCCCGGAGGGTGAGCCTCAGGAAGAGGCGAATCAAAAAACGGCAGGACAGCCGTTTTGCACGGCCGAAGGCGCCGACGTGCAGGATGCACTAATGCCGCGGAGCACAGGGATGTGCGTGAGCGGCCGAAGGGCGAGGGCCATGGATGGCCCGAGTGAATCCCTCCCTCTCCGCCATGCGCCTCGGTCTATCCCTACCCAAGGCAACGGCGGATGCGCGCCTCGCGGCGCTTATCCGCCCTACGGGAGCTGCCGTGGTATGCGCAGGGCGGATAAGCCGAAGGCGCATCCGCCGCAACCACCCAAAATACATCCACCACGCCCCGCAGGGCGGAGCCGAGCGCAGCAGTAAAAATCCGCATCCGCCGTAACCTAACCCAAATGCGTCCGCCGGAATCGCCCCAAAACTTTGATCGACCTCTCAGTCATAAGCCACATTGTCGCTTGATGCCGCTATCGGCTTGGCTCCGTTCGTCCTATTGGATACCCTTTGTGCGACATTATCCAAGGACTGGAGCCCGCCATGCCCAACTACCGACGCACTTACATTCCCGGTGGCACATATTTTTTCACGGTAACCTTGCAAGATCGGCAATCCGATTTTTTGACTCGCTATATCGATACCCTCCGTGACGCCGTGCGTCGGGTGCATCAAGCGCGCCCTTTTACCATCGATGCCTGGTGCGTCCTGCCGGATCACCTGCATGCAATATGGACCTTACCGCAATACGATGCCGACTACTCTGGCCGCTGGCGGGAGATCAAGAAAGTGTTTTCAAAAACGGTGATTGCGATGGAGGGATTGGCCCGAGATGCCACAATCTGTCAGCAGCGATTTTGGGAGCACGCCATCACCAGCGAGCAGGATTTTCGCAATCATATGGATTACGTGCATTACAATCCGGTCAAACATGGTTGGGTGAATGCGGTGAAGGATTGGCCGTATTCAACCTTTCACCGATCGGTGAAGGAAGGTGTTTATCCCGAGGATTGGGGTGGGAAAGGCGTGGTTGATATCCGTGCCGGCGAACGATAGGTGGCGTAGGGCGGATAAGC
>NZ_DFTP01000079.1:0-779 GCF_002381585.1 Marinimicrobium sp. UBA4209 | reverse complement strand
TCACGGGTATTTACGGCGGATGCGCTTCGCTTATCCGCCCTACGCAAAGTCGAGGAAAATTATCAGAGACTCTCGATTCGACGTACCTGCTCCTGCAACTTACTCAACGCGGATTTCAACCCGTCCAACCGATCGCGCTCTTTATCGACCACCTCTTTAGGCGCTTTGTCGACAAAGCTTGCATTGCCCAATTTGCCTTCGGTTTTCTGGATGTCTTTTTCCAGTTTTACGGTTTCCTTGTTCAACCGCTCCAGTTCCGCATCCTTGTCGATCAGACCGGCCATGGGTACCAGCAGCTCAAGATTACCCGCCAGTGCTGTGGCGGACACCGGGGCCTCGTCCCCCGGGTTCAGCCAGGTGACATCTTCCAGGGCGGCAATTTTGATCAGGTACTGGCGGTTGTCGTTCAGGCGGCGCTGATCCTGATCGGAGCCGTTGTAGAAAAACAGCGGCAGTTTTTTCGCCGGGGAAATGTTCATTTCCCCGCGAATGTTACGCACGCCCAGGATCACTGCTTTCAGCCATTCGATATCGGCTGAGGCCTCGGCATCCACCTTGCGCTCATCGGCCACGGGGTAGGGCGCGAGCATGATGGTCTCGCCCTGGGCACCGGACAGGTCTTTGATCTTCTGCCAGATTTCTTCGGTGATGAATGGCATCAGCGGGTGTGCCAGACGCAGGGTGGTTTCCAGCACGCGGATCAGGGTGCGGCGGGTGCCGCGTTTCTGTTCGGCGGTGGCATTCTCGTCCCACAGGACCGGCTTGGACAGCTCCAGATA
>NZ_DFTP01000114.1:97685-97818 GCF_002381585.1 Marinimicrobium sp. UBA4209 | reverse complement strand
GAGACACAGGCCGAGGTGGTGGTGCCTCATACGGCGGTCATCGAATATCAGGGCCGCGAGGTGGTTTTTGTACGGGAGGGTGAGCGTTGGCACCCCCGGCCCGTCACTCTGGGTGCAAAAGATCGGGACCAGG
>NZ_DFTP01000114.1:81145-97364 GCF_002381585.1 Marinimicrobium sp. UBA4209 | reverse complement strand
GATGCCTACCCGGACATTTCACCTTCGTTGGTACAGGTGTTTGTAGAGACCGAAGGGCTCGCGCCGGAAGAGGTGGAAAAGTATGTGACCTACCCCCTGGAAAGCGCCATGAACGGCTTGCCCAAACTGGACCATGTTCGGTCAGTGTCGAACTTTGGCCTGTCGGTGGTGAACATCTATTTCGAGGACGGCACGGACNNGGCACGGACATCTATTTCGCCCGACAACTGGTCAGCGAACGGCTGCAACAGGCCAGAGAGGCCATTCCGAACGGGTTTGGTGAACCGGTCATGGGGCCGATTACCACCGGTCTGGGACAGATTCTGTTCTATGTGCTGGAAGATACCAGTGGTGAGTACAGCCGCACCGAAATGCGTGAAATTCAGGACTGGATTGTCAAGTTCACCCTGCAGACGGTCAAGGGCGTGACTGAAGTGCTGTCCATTGGCGGTAACGTCAAGCAGTTTCAGGTGCGTATCGATCCGCAGGCGCTGTTGCAGTACGACATTTCCTTGCCGCAGATCAAACGCCGGATCGAAGCAAACAATGCCAATGCCGGTGCCCAGTTTATTATCCAGAATGACGAGCAATTCATTGTTCGCTCTGTCGGTCTGGCAAAAGATCTTGATGACCTTCGCAACATCGTGGTCAAAAGCGTTGATGGTATACCCGTCTATCTGCATCAGCTGGGCGAACTGGCCATTGGTGGTGAAATCCGTCGCGGGTTGACCACCAAGGATGGCGAAGGCGAAGCCGTGGTGGGGATGGTGTTAAAGCTGATTGGTGCCAACACCTCCAATGTGATCGGTGCAGTGAAAGAGGAGTTGGCGACCATCAACGCTAACTTGCCGGAAGGGGTTGAAGTCAGCCCCTATTACGACCAGGCGCAACTGGTCAAGGCCGCCGTTTCCACCGTCACCAATGCGTTGCTTCAGGGTATTGCTTTGGTCGCGATCGTGTTGCTCGCCTTTATGGGGGGCTGGCGACCTAGCCTGGTAGTGGCGCTGTCCATTCCGTTCTCGGTGTGCCTGGCGTTGATTGCCATGAAATGGTTTGGTATCTCCGCAAACCTGATGTCCCTGGGTGGTCTGGCCATCGCCATCGGCATGATGGTGGACGGCGCCGTAGTGGTGGTCGAGAACATCGACCGACTGTTGCGCGAGTCCTCCGCGGATGAGTCGCGCCTGCACATAGTGGCGCGGGCCAGTCAGGCGGTAGCGCGGCCCATACTCTTTGCCATCAGCATCATTATTGTGGTGTTCCTGCCCCTGTTCAGCTTGCAGGGGGTGGAAGGGGCCACCTTCCGGCCGCTGGCGTACACGGTCTCTCTGGCCATGGTGGGCTCGCTGATTTTTGCTCTGGTGGTGGCTCCGGTGGTGGCCTCTTTGATCATGCGCCGCCCGAAGTCAGAACAGGCTTCAGACGAGCCCAGTGGTTTGATTGGCTTTGTCGCCCGTGGTTACCGACCGCTATTGCAGGGCGTTATCCGACGCCGCTGGATTGGGGTGACCATCGCGGGACTGGTACTTGCCGTCGGTGTAGCTGTTGGGCCTCGTCTTGGCTCCGAGTTTGTGCCTCGATTCAACGAGGGGGATCTGCTGATTCGGGCCACTATGGCGCCCTCCATCTCGCTGGATAAGGCCAAACAGTCCATGACGCTGTTTGAACGTCAGTTGCTGGAGCGTTTCCCGGAAGTGACTCAGGTCGTGACCCGGATCGGCCGCGGTGAAGTCGGTGCGCATGCCGACCCGGTAAACAGCGCGGAGATCTTTGTCGGACTCAAACCCAAGGAGCAGTGGCAGACGGCGGAAACACTCGATGGCCTATACTCCGCAATGAGCGCCGAGTTTGAAGACTTCCCCGGCACCAAGTTCAATTTTACCCAGCCCATTGCCGCAGCGGTGGATGAGTTACTTACCGGGACAAAAGCCGAGCTGGCCGCCAAGCTCTTTGGGGATGATCTGAGTGTTCTGGATCAGAAAGCCACGGAAATTGCCGAGGTGATGCGTCAGGTCTCTGGTGGGGAAGACGTGCAGAAGGACCAGGTGGGAGGCACACCCCAGGTTCGCATCGAACTGGACCGGGAAGCCATTGCCCGCTATAACCTGAATGTATTGGATGTACAGGAAACCATCAGTATCGCCATTGGCGGGGACAGCGCCGGTCAGGTGTTCGAGGGTATCCGTCGGTTTGATATCTATGTGCGCCTGAAAGAGTCCTCAAGAGACCGAACGGAAGTGATTCGGGATCTGAAAGTTCGCAACGAACAGGGCCAGCAGATTCCTCTCAGCGAGCTCGCCAGAGTGGAAGAGGTGGTTGGTCCACGACAGGTTACCCGGGAAAACAACCAGCGCTTTATCACCATTCAGGCCAACGTCCGGGACCGGGATATTGGCTCCTATGTGGCCGAGGCGGATCGAATGATTGCCGAGCAGGTGGAGCTTCCGCCGGGCTATTTCCTGAAGTGGGGCGGCCAGTTCGAACTTCAGCAGCAGGCCAACAAGCGCTTGATGGTGGTGGTGCCGATCACCCTGACGCTGGTATTTTTCATGCTGTACGCCAACTTCGGTTCTCTGCGCAATGCGCTGTTGATCATGCTCAATATTCCTCTGGCCTTGGTTGGCGGTATTGTATCGCTGTGGCTGGCGGGGCTGAGCCTATCGGTGCCGGCGTCCGTGGGCTTCATTGCCCTGTTCGGTATCGCGCTTGAGAACGGCTTGGTATTGGTCAGCTACCTGAATGAGTTGGTGCGCGATGGTGTGCCAATGGCGAAAGCCTGCGTTCAGGGCGCGATGGCGCGCTTGCGCCCGGTCATAATGACGGCGGTCACCACCGGACTGGGCCTGGCGCCCCTGCTGTTTGCTACAGGCACGGGCAGCGAAGTACAGCGACCGTTGGCGGCGGTAGTGATCGGTGGCTTGGTGACCGCCACCATTCTCACGCTGGTTATTCTGCCAGCGCTGTATCCCTGGTTCGCCGATCGTGTGAATGGCGACGACCAGGCAACATCTTGAGGTGACACCATGCAAGAGATTAAAGCTTATATAAAGACACGTAGGCTGGAGTCAGTGACGTTGGCCCTACACCGCCTGGACGGCATCACCGGGATGAGCGTGTCGGACGTTCGAGGGTTCGGACGCAGTAAGGCGCACAGCAGTGCAACGCACCCGATTGCGGGTGCGTCGGAATTTTCCGAACACGTGAAACTGGAAATTGTGTGCCAGGATCACTTGGTGGATGACGTGGTGGAACTGCTCAAAACCGAGGCTCATACCGGGCTTAGAGGCGATGGTCGCATTTTTGTGACCGACGTGCGTCGTGCCGTCCGCATACAGGATGGAGTAGAAGGCGACTCGGTGGTTTGATCCAGGCCTGAGCCGGTCGCCTGGGCGACCGGCAATTTCTTATTTTTGGAGGCGGGGAGGGTAAAGATGCACGATCATGGTCACAGTCATGGAGGCGAAGGTGTGCGCATCGGCTGGGCGTTTTTCTTGAACGTTGGCTTTACCATTATTGAGTTTGTCGGTGGTGTACTGACTAACAGTACTGCCATCATGGCCGATGCAGTGCACGATCTGGGCGACTCCTTGTCTATCGGATTTGCCTGGTTGCTGGCCCGGTTGAGCAGTAAGCAGGCTACGGCCAGTTTCACCTACGGGTATCGTCGTTTCTCCTTATTGGGCTCTTTCATAAACGCGTTGGTACTCATTGTCGGCTCGGTGTGGGTGCTCAGTGAAGCGATTCCCCGACTCGATGATCCGCCCATGCCGATGGCAGGGGGCATGCTGGGCATGGCGGTCTTTGGTGTACTCGTCAATGGTTTTGCCGCCTACAAGCTCAGCAAGGGCAAGACGCTGAATGAACGCGTCCTGAACTGGCACCTGATGGAAGACGTATTGGGCTGGGTCGCCGTTCTGGTGGTAGCGATCATTCTGATGTTCGTCGATTGGCCGATTCTTGACCCATTGCTTTCTATCGGCTTTACGTTGTTCATTCTGTTCAATGTGGGTCGCAATTTCTGGCAGACAGTCAGACTGTTCCTGCAGGCGTCCCCAAGTCCTGAGCTGAAGCAGTCCGTAGAACAAACCCTGCGTTCGTTGCCGGGCGTCGAGGACCTGCACCATTTGCATCTTTGGTCGTTAGATGGGGAGCGTCATGTGTTGTCCGTGCATCTGAGAACCGGGGAGCTGAACAGCGTTGAAGACCAGAAACAGTTGAAACATGCCATTTCTCACGCCCTTTCCGAGTATGAGTTGGCACATACAACGGTTGAGCTGGAGTTCGATACAGAGCCATGTAGGGATCGTTGACTACACCTCCCTCTGGGTCTCAATCATTGGGTAACGGTGCTCTGTTAGCAATTGACTAAAGCCAGGAAGTGATGCCCCTATGTTGGAGACGATGGGAGCCAGACTGCTGCACATAACCCCGTTCGACGGTCGGAGCGCTCCTCCAGTGTCAATATGCCGCCGTGGCGCTCGGTGATTCTCTGGGCGATTGCCAGGCCGAGGCCGGCTCCGGAGCCCTGGCGCTGGTCGAGGCGGACGAAGCGGTTGAGCGCCTTGTTTCGATCCTCTTCCGGTATGCCCGGGCCATGGTCGCAGATTGTAAGCTGGTACCCACCGCGAGTCGGGCTCAATGTGAGTGTTACTTCACTGCTCTCAGGCCCGTACTGTATGGCATTGGCCAGTAATGAGCGAATCATGGTGTTGATCAGCGTGGGGTTGCCCATAATCCAGGCTTCGCCATCTGTTTCGAGCAACTGCAGCTCAATCTGCTTTTCCTGGGCCAGCGGGTAGACATCCGCCACGCTCTGGGCAACCCACTCTGACAGGGATAGGCGTTCCGGGTGTTCGTTGAAATCAGAGTCGGCTTTGCTCAGGACCAGCATCTGATCCACCAGGTGGGCCATCCGGTCTAGTGACTGCAACAGCTCATTGACCACGGTCGGGGAGTCTTGGCTGATGCTCTCCAGTTGCAGACGCAATGCCGCCAGCGGTGTTCTCAGTTCGTGAGCTGCATCGGAGGAAAAGCGACGTTCGCGCTCGATCGTCCGGTTAAGGCGGGTCAACAGTTGGTTCAGCGCTGTGACCAACCCCTCCACTTCCTGAGGGACGGTATTCGATGGTAAAAACCTGTCGGTGCCCGGTCCCAGGCGGGCGGCGATGGATTGCAGATGGCGGAGCGGGCGGAAGCTGGTACGGACCGCCCACAGTGTCGCCACGATAAAAAGAGGCAGCGCAAAAGCAATAGGAAGTACATTGCCCAGGGCAAGGTGGCCGCTCAGTTCCTGCCGAATATCTTCGCGCTGTACGGAGCGAATCCAGAATCCGTTTTTCTCATCGTGTAATGTAAATGTGCGCCACCGGTAGTCGGAATGGCTGAGCCACCCAAATCCTGTCTTGTCGGGAGCAAGGGTATCCACCTCTCCGAACTTGTTCGGTAGGATCGGTTGGCCGGTTTCAGTCCAGACCTGAAAAGAAATTTTCTTTTCGTATCGGTGTCCGAGGCCGCCGGATAGGATCTCGTCCTCACGACTTTCGAACCAACGCTCTTCCGGCTCTGAGGTGTCCGCGGTTAGCGCCAGGGGGTCCAGAGTCTCACTCAGCGTATGTTGTAACTCCTGCCGGCTGCGATTCTCTGCCAAGTGACGAACGAGGCCCTCAACAATTCGGGTATTCTGAGCCAACTCCGCATCAAACAGTTCCTCCAGCTCGTGGCTGCTTTGCCAATAGCTCCAGGTCGAGGCTAGGGTAACAATAATCAAGGTCATTGCTGTATTCAGAAGGATGAGCGTACGAGTCAGTGACATCATCCAGCGTCCTTTGCGGCTTCGCTATCCAGGGTGTACCCAACGCCGCGTACCGTGCGTATCACGGATTTACCCAGGCGCTGGCGAAGGTGGTGAATATGTACCTCAAGCGTATTGCTCTCTGCGCCTCTGTCCCACCCATAGAGTACTTCCTCCAGCCGTCGCCTTGTGGCCACTCTGTCCGTGTTGCGCATCAGTACCTGCAGGATCTGAAATTCGGCCTTGGGTAGCTGGAAGCGCTTTTCCCCCACCTGAAGCTCCGCATGGTCCAAATTCAGGCGAATGGCGCCCGTTGTCAGGACGTTGTTGTCGGTATAGCCGTCGGTGCGCCGGATAACGGCTCTCATTCGCGCTTCAAGTTCTGCCATTTTAAATGGTTTGGTCAAATAATCGTCCGCCCCGAAATCGAGCCCTTGCACCCGGTCATCCAGCTCTTCGCGAGCGGTGAGAATAATAATGGGGGTTCGGCATTGTGCCTTTCTGGCTTGCCGAACAATCTCAAGACCATCCAGCCGAGGAAGCGTCAAATCGGCAATGGCGATATCAAAGGTTTGATCTTTCAGGGCATTCAGCCCCTTCCTGCCGTCATTGATCCAGTCAACCTGGTGCTGTGCCTGCTCTAGCATGCGGACCATGGTTTGGGCGAGCATCGAGTCGTCTTCAATCAGCAATATTCTCATGGTCCTCCCGCAGCAGCGTTGCGCCTGGAAATGGTGGATGCCCCCAGTGTGGCAGAGTTTTCTTAATTCTGGCTTAAGAATTCAGGGGGCATTGTTTAAGCGTTAATTAAGATAGCACCCTTAGCATGAGCAGGACAGAGTGCCTCACTGGAGTTTCATTTGATGTCATCTTCCTGCTTGTTGCCGTTAAAAGTGGACCTGTTCGATCCGTCCGTCACAGAGCTGATGCCCGTGGGGGGCTGGAAACTGTGCTCGGTAGATCCCGAATCACGGGCCACAGACGCTATTGCCTTCTTCATCGAACAGCGCTTTCGTGCGGCGTATGGGCGTTGCCCGTCGCTTGTTGTCCCCTCTCCTCTGATTCTTGTCGCCCGGTCCGGGCTGGTTATGGCCGCGGTGGGCACACGGCACGCGGCAGATCAGCCTTTGTTCCTTGAGGATTATCTGGACCATCCCATTGAGGATTATCTACCTCCAGGCGCCCTTGGCCATCGGGAAGGGGTCGTGGAGATCGCTCACTTGGCCGGCGCCGTTGAGGGCGTCAGTCGATTGTTCTTTCCCGCGATTGCTCGATGGTTGGTTACCCAAGGTGTCGAATGGATCTGTTTTACCGGAACTCAATCGATCCGGCTGAGTTTCGCAAAAATGGGTGTTAAACCGAGGGTACTCGGCCCAGCTTTGCCCGAGCGGCTGCAGGGGGCGGCGCAAGACTGGGGGGCGTATTACCAGAACCGCCCCGAAGTGGTGCTGGCGCACGTTCCCAGTGGTGTCGAGGCAATGCGGCACACCGGTTGGCTGGAAAAAACCACGGTCTGAGGTAGTCACTATGAATGAATTACTTGAGCGCTTGGCCCGGTGGTCTCTGTTGCACCCGAGCCGAGTGGCGCTTCGCGACGAGGAGCAGACGGTGACTTACCGACAGTTATGGAATCGTGTGCAAGGGGTTGCGCAGGCAATTATGGATTCGGGCGTTCAGCGACTTGGCCTGGTAGGTGACAACTCGGTTGCCTGGGTCGTAGCCGATTTGGCCTGCGTTCGTGCCGGGGTTGTCTCAGTGCCCGTTCCGACGTTCTTCTCGCCGTCGCAGCGTCAGCATCTTGTCGAAACGGCAGGATTGGACGGGATTCTGCTGTCCACGGCCGATGTGCGGGCTGAGGAGGTGGCCGAGACGGTTGGCGGTGGCCTTTGGATGCACCGTCTTCCCGTTGAGCGGGAACTGTCAGTGTTACCCCCGGGCACGGTGAAAATCACGTTCACTTCCGGCAGCACCGGCACGCCTAAAGGGATCTGTTTGTCCGCTGCACAACTGGGACGCACCCTGCGGGCTTTGGACACCCGATTGAGCCAGCTGGAGCTGCCGCAGCATCTTTCGGTTTTACCTTTGGCGACGCTTCTGGAAAACGTCGCGGGCGTGTATTTGAGTCTTTATCGAGGCGCTGAGGTGTCCGTTCCGGGACTTGCCAGCCTGGGGTTATCCGGTAGTAGTGGCATGGACTCACAGCGCTGGCTTTCAGAGCAGAATCATCGGCAACCAACGTCGTTGATTCTGGTGCCGGAGTTGGCACGGGTGCTGGTTGAGGGCGCGGAATCGGGCGCACTCCAGCAC
Organism: Marinimicrobium sp. UBA4209; assembly: GCF_002381585.1. Taxonomy (NCBI): domain Bacteria; kingdom Pseudomonadati; phylum Pseudomonadota; class Gammaproteobacteria; order Cellvibrionales; family Cellvibrionaceae; genus Marinimicrobium; species Marinimicrobium sp. UBA4209. Next base: position 89,266 of record NZ_DFTP01000114.1, on the reverse strand, counting down.
CGGGGTTATCGCTTCCTGGCCGTTGGTGGTGGGCGCGTATCGCCCTCGCTACTGCGCCGAGCGGAGAAGCTGGAATTGCCGATGTTCCAGGGCTATGGGTTGTCGGAGTGTGGTTCCGTGGTAGCGCTGAACGCACCCGCAGAGAATCGTATCGGTTCGGCGGGCCGCGTTCTGGACCATGTAGATGTCCATGTTGGCCCCGGTGGTGAACTGCAGATTTCTGGCAGCAGTTTTCTCGGTTACCTGGGAGAAACGCCCGTGGATGAATCGCATGCGGTAGCCAGTGGTGACCTGGGTTTTCTGGATCAGGACGGGTTTCTATGGGTGTCCGGACGGAAGAAGGACCTGCTGATCACCGGTTTTGGGCGCAATATCAGCCCGGAATGGCTGGAGGCGGAACTGACCCAAAGTACCGGTATGGCGCAGGCCCTGGTGTTCGGTGACGGGGAGCCCCACCCATTGGCGCTGCTGTACCCGGGACCAACTGACAACGGTGTGGAGGATTGTCGTCAGGCGATTGAGGCACTCAATGCAAATCTGCCTGACTATGCGCGCTTGAGTCACGTGTATCTGTTGCCTTGCCCGTTCCAGAACATAGATTCCACCGCAGTCACATCCAACGGCCGGATCAGGAGAGCACTGGTGCTGGAAAGCCTGGAGTCCTGGCTGGCGAGTGCCGAATGTCTTTCCACTCAATCCATTGAACAGCCTCAACCGAGAATGTTCGCCCAGGAGTAATCACTATGACTTTTTTTGATGAACTGCAAAATGCTTCCGAATTTGGCCGAAAAACGCTTTACGAGGCGCCGATCTTCAGTGCCATTGAGGATGGTCGTTTCGATATAAACAGCTACACCTATTTTCTGAGTCAGGCTTACCATCACGTAAAACATACCGCGCCTTTGATGATGGCCTGCGGTGCCCGCTTGCCGGATCGATTGGAGCCGGTGCGTAAAGCACTGGTGGAGTACATCGAGGAGGAGTATGGCCACCACGAGTGGATTCTCAATGATCTGAAAGCTTGTGCTGTCGACCCGGATACCGTTCGTAACGGTCAGCCTGATTTGCCGATCCGGTTGATGGTGGCTTTTTTGTACGACCTGATCAACCGAGGGAATCCGGTGGGGCTATTTGGCATGGTACAGGTGCTTGAGGGAACGAGTGTGGCCGTGGCAACGCCGATGGGAGAAAAAGTGCAGCGTACTTTGAACTTGCCGGATACTGCGTTCAGCTACCTCTACTCTCATGGAAGCCTGGATCAGGAGCACTTTCAATTTTTTCAAAGCCTGATGAACGGCATCACAGAGCGGGAAGACCAACGGGCGATCGTTGATGCGGCCAATGTCGTTTATCGGCTCTATGGGGATATGCTCAGAGATGTTCCATTGGCGTCACCGGCTGATCGGATCAGGGAGGTGCGTCGTGGTCTGGCGTAATCAGCGTTGGCTCATACTGGGAGCCTCCGGAGGAATCGGAGAGGCGCTGGGAGAGCAAATGGCCCGCAAAGGAGCTCGCCTTCTGCTCGCAAGCCGGTCGCCCACGCCCTGCCGTGCAGAAGGCTCTACTTACGTGCGGATTGACCTTGCGTCGGAGGATGTCGAGGCCCAAATGGCGGACATCTGTCAGCGCTACCCGGACATCGATGGCGTAATTCACTGCGCCGGTCAGGGCCTTTTCGCGGCCGTGGAGCAGACTCCGCTCCAGGAGCTGGAGCGGTTGTGGCGAGTGAACCTTCGTAGTGCTTACGCCGTGGCCCGCTGCTTTTCGAGCTACTTTCGTCAGCGCGGCCATGGTGAATTGGTATTTATTGGTTCCACGTTTGGAAGTATTGGCTTCCCTGGCTACTCGGCCTATTGCGCGACCAAGTTTGCCCTGCGGGGCCTGACCGAAGCGTTGCGCCGGGAGTGGGCAGACAGTGGGATTGCGGTACGTTATATCGCCCCTAGAGCGACCAGAACGGGTATGAATTCCCCGGCTGTTGTAGCCATGAACCGGGCGTTGGGGAACCGTTCTGACAGTCCGGAGGCCGTTGCTCTCGCGATTGTACGGACGATTGAGCGAAAGCGTGGGCGACGGTATCTGGGGTGGCCTGAACGGCTGTTTGTGGCTGTTAACAACCTTGTCCCGGCGGTGGTGGATACCGTGCTACGCCGAAAACTGTCCATTATTCAATCGTATCTCAAATCGGAGTACTGACATGAAACGTATCCTGTTGACCCTGTCGCTGTGTGTCGCCTCTGTAGGGGCACTGGCGGAAAAACCCATAGACGGACTGACCGACCTTCAACATCACTGGGCTGAGATTCAGTATAAAATGCCGGAGGCCGAGCGAGAGAAGGCCTTTGAAGCCTTGGCGGAGCAGGCTGATGCGCTGGTAGAGCAATACCCCGGGCGTGCGGAGCCGTTGATCTGGCACGGGATTGTGTTGAGCACTTATGCTGGGGCGAAGGGAGGTCTGGGTGCCCTGAAGTTGGTGAAAGTGGCCCGTAGCGATTTTGAGCTTGCGTTGTCGATCGATGCATCCGCGTTACAAGGGTCGGCCTACACATCACTGGGCAGCCTTTACTACCAGGTGCCCGGATGGCCCCTCGGCTTTGGTGACGACGAGAAAGCAGACGCCTACCTTAAAGAGGCGCTTGCCATCAATCCCGATGGCATTGATCCCAACTATTTTTATGGGGGTTTCCTCATGGACCAGGGCCGCCATGGTGAGGCTCGTCGTTATTTTCAGAAGGCATTTCAGGCCGAAAGCCGCCCGGATAGACCCTTGGCGGATGAAGGCAGACGAGCCGAGATAAAGGAGAAATTGTCCGAACTGCCCACTTCTGAATAAGCTGGTGTGTTTGAGGTTGCTGGATTTCCGTGGGCCTGAGTGATGATCGGTCGGGGGCGATATGGTACATTGCCCATCCCCCTGATCTTAACCTGTGAATGGCTTACGAACTGGATATTTAGTAATGTCACCTCTTGCGCTTCTTTCGCTATCCTTTGCCATGTCGACCGACGCCTTTGCGGCCGCGGTTGGGAAAGGGGCGAGTTTACACCGCCCGCGTTTTTCTGAAGCGCTTCGCACCGGCGTTATTTTTGGTCTGATTGAGTCCATCACTCCGATTATAGGCTGGCTTCTGGGGCGTAGCGCATCCACCCTGGTGGAAAACTGGGATCACTGGATCGCCTTCGCGGTCTTGACTGGGCTCGGCTTGCATATGGTGATCGAAGGTTGCAAACATCAGGAGACACCAGAGGCGGTTATTCAACGGCACTCATTCATCCGTCTGGCGCTAACGGCGGTTGGAACAAGCATTGATGCCCTGGCTGTCGGGGTCGGGCTAGCGTTTGTTGAGGTGAATATTCTGTTCGCGGCGGGTTGTATCGGTTTGGCAACGCTGTTCATGGTGACGACCGGAGTAATGGTGGGTCGGAGTATAGGCTCAGCTTTCGGGCGAAGAACGGAGGTGTTGGGCGGTGTAATTCTGGTTTTGGTAGGTGCTTTTATCCTCAACGATCATATTTCCTTTGTCTGACTATGCTATACCTAACGGAACCGATTTTTTCTGATCAGGAGGTGATATGAGCAGTTTGATACAGACGAGTGGGCGGGAAAGCTACTCCGCGATTTCGGTGATCAACCACTGGATTACCGTGTTGCTGGTAATGGCAATGTTGATTCTGGGGTTGCTGGCGTCAGCGGCGCCGGACAGTGCCGAAGATTTCATCATGTCGGTACACGTCAGCCTCGGCTTCTTTGTGTTCTGGTTTGTGCTCTGGCGGGCGGCCTACCGCGTGCACCAGGGGTTTCCGCCCACTCAGGGGCAAACCCCGTGGCAGCGCCAGCTGGCATGGTGGGTGCATCGCCTCGTATTGGGGTTACTGGTATTGCAGGTTTTTACCGGCCCGTTGTACCTGTTCACCGAAAATGAAGGTGTCAATGTGTTTGGCTGGTTCACGGTGCTGATCCCGCTGGAGAGCCTGGCCTTTATCCATGAGCCGGTGGAAGTGCTGCATGTCATTACCGGGCTTTACGTGCTCCCGGCGTTGTTATTGCTGCATATTGTGGGGGCGTTTCATTACTTCTGGCAACGTCGGTCCGTTACCCCCGCCGAATTGGGAGAGTGACCCAGTGGGCTCCGATGGCATTAGAAGCGGTGTGCTCAAGGACGGGAGCGGGCAATGACCTTTATCTGGTTTATCCTCGCCGCTCTGGCGGAAATCGCCGGTTGTTACACCTTCTGGATGTGGCTCAGGCTGGATCGCTCCGCCTGGTGGTTGGTGCCGGGTGTGATTTCGTTGTGCCTGTTTGCGTTTTTCCTGACGCGGGCCGATGCCGAATTGGCCGGGCGGGCCTTTGCCGCCTATGGCGGTGTTTATATTGCGGCGTCGCTGGGTTGGATGGCGTTGTTGGAGCACCGCTCCCCGCAGCTGTTTGATTACCTTGGGGCGTTGGTGTGTATCGGTGGGGCGGGGTTGATTTTGTATGGCGGACAGCGGTTGGGTGGATGACGCACCTCGGGCTTGTCCACCATCAACCCAACCTCAGAGCTATCCGTAGGGCGGGTCGGTCCGACGTTTCGGAGCGAAGCGCACCCGCCGTCTTTCACAAAACCAGAAACCTACTCGAGCTCCCAACCCGCCAACTGAATCCGCGCTGCGGCGCCGTACAATTTGCTGGCATCACCCTCGACTGTACCCTCGGGTACCAACGCGGGCCAGAGTGACGCGACCGCGTTCAGCTGCGTCTCCACCTCGGCCACAGCGTCCGGGCTCTCCTGACGCTGTACATCATTCAGCAATGCGAGGCGAGCCTTGGCCGCTTCGACAAAACCGTAGGCGTCCTGGTATTCGTGGGCGTTGACGATCTCGCCGTTGCGAACGCCGATGGCGTACTCCTCAGCCGCAGTGCGAACCATGCGCTCGATACTGGCCAGCGCGACTTTCAGGCTGGCATTTTGCAGATTCTCGGCATCGGCAATGCCCGCTTCCAGCTCCCGGTGACGCTGCTCGACCATCTCAACGGACTGGCCCTGTTCAACGGCGTCGGCCAGAGCACTCAGCGCCTCAGCAAAGCCCTCTTCATCGCGAGCAGCGAAGGCGGGCTTCAATCCTGCGTACAACTCATCACCGGGGTGTTTCATGTGGGTGAGCGCCATGTCTTTGTGGCCGGCCTTGTACAGTTGCACGCCCACCCACAGGTGACCGCGCACCAGGCCCAACTGGCCGAGGTAGGCGGCGTCGTCTTTGGTCAGGTCGGCAGCGCCGCCACCTTCACCGCCTTCTCCCTCACCCCCTTCGCCTTCACCGCCCTCACCGGCGAGTGCGGCCACCTGCAGGGTCTGCTGGCTGGCGTGATGGTCAAAGGGCGTGCTGTCGGCCGCCTGACTGGTGACGCCGCTGGAGGCAAGCAGGGCGGCGCCTAGGCCGAGCCAGACTTTGCGTTGTTCTTTCATGATAGAGCTCCCATTCTGGAAAGGGTGGCATAATGCCCCGGATTCTGGCATAAATGAGAGTGAGTCTCAATATAGGGTATGCAATGATTCTTTACATTCAAGATGTGCTCGACGCCGGCACCCTGTCTGCGGTGCAAGAGCGGCTGGCCTCTCAGGCCTTCGACGATGGTGCCGCCAGCGCCGGTTGGGCGGCCAAACCGGTCAAGCGCAATGAACAGGCCCGGGATGACAAGACCCGTGCGGCCATCGTTCGTCTGGTGGAGGAGCGGCTTCGGGCGCACCCCCTCTTTGCCAGTGCGGCGCTGCCCAAAAGCTTTCCCAGAATCCTGATCAATCGCTATGGGCCCGGTATGCATTACGGGTCCCACATGGATGATGCAGTGATTCACGGCCAGCGCACGGATCTGTCGTTCACCCTGGGGCTGACACCCGCCGCCGATTACGAGGGGGGCGAGCTGGTGCTGGAGGACAGCACAGGGGATCGGGCCTGGAAGGTAGATGCGGGGGATCTGCTGCTGTACCCCACCACTTACCTGCATCGGGTGGAGGCGGTTCGCACCGGGCAGCGGATGGCGGTGGTCGGTTGGGTGCGCAGTCTGGTGCGGCGCAGTGAACAGCGGGAAATTCTGCTGGACTTGGATACCGCGCTGCGCACCGAGTTTGATGCCCACGGAAAAACCGAGCAGTTCGATCGCCTGAGTCGCAGCCGCAATAATTTACTCAGGCTGTGGCTGGAGGATTGAACTTTGGCCGTGGGCCCCTCATCTAACATAAAGTGTTGTTAAGGCGCTTGTACCTTTGCGCAGGCTCCGCTAGCGTAGATGGATCCATATTGAACTGGCCAACGGAACTTAAATGGTAAATCGCTCCCTGTTCACTCTGCTGCTCGCGCTGCTTTTGAGCGCTAGCCTTTCGGTCCCCGTGGTGGCCGATTGGGGGTATGAGAACGGGAAAGCCTTTGCCGATGTGGCCCTGGACAGCGCTGGTCTCTCGGCGTCATCGTTTGACACGGATTCGGACGATGGCTCTTCTGCCGTGTTTCTTTGGCCGGTGGCTGCCCTCCAGTCGGGGGTGGGTGAAAGCCTGCCGCCCTCGCCCTTCCTGCTTCGAACCTCGGAGCGTCCTCCTGCCCGGGCCTCGCCGGTCCGTTTGTGATTCGATTGATCTTTTAAAGTTTGGGCTTCAGCCCATTGTCGAATCTTGGCTGGCATCCATAGGTGGTGCCCGTCTCGGAGGTAATTTTCATGAAAGCGTTAAACATATACAAACTAGATCCTGTGGATCATCTGGTTAAGCCCAGAGAGTTTGAGGATCTGACTGAACACTCACCCGCGCTGGATTTGATGACCGACTTTCGCGCTCATCAACCCCACACCGTTGAATCCAGTGTGTCTGCGGTGGGCGTTGCCCGCCTGATGGCTATGGAAGGTGTGAGCTGTAAGTTGGTGGTCAATGCTCAGCAGGAGTTTATTGGACTACTGACAGCCGAGCGTCTTTCCGAACAGTACATTCTGGTAGCCCAGACGCTGCAGGGCGTCGAGCGTGGTGATTTGACCGCAGGCGATTTGATGTTACCCAGGGCTTCAATTCCGGCGCTGGATTTAGAGGCTTTAACATCGGCGACGGTGGGTGATCTGGTACAAGTGCTACGTGAAACGGGTGAGACACACTGCTTGGTGCTGGACCGTGACCAGCACCATATCCGGGGTGTCATTGCGGTGGACGATATCGCCGAGCGCCTGCATCGCGAGGTGCCGATTGTTCCCAAGCGATCCATCGCTCGGGCTCTGTCTTCCTAGTCATCAGCTCAGCGGCGCTGTAACGCCTTACAGCGCCGCCAAGTGAAGACCATCATCATTACCAGAACCACTACGCCGCCGACGGCCCAGAGGTTGCCCTGATACAGCTGGAGCAACAGGTAGCGTACCTGATGGCCGCCGTCGGTAAAGGCGGTAATCAGGCCCAGGCCCTCGGCATCAAAGCCGGAGGTCTGATTGGCCAACTCCGTGTACAACGGAGCCAGGTGAGTGGAAATCAACAGAAAGGTAATGATGACGGGGATGCCCGCGAGTACCGCGCGGATGACATTGCCACGAAACATCAATACCGAAATCGACATCACCGAAATCAGGTTGGGCAAGTCGCCCAGAGGCAGCACCCGGTTGCCCGGCAGAACCAGGGCGATCAGTACCGCCACCACCATCAGTATCAGGCCGGTGACAATTACCGACTTGTGACTCATCAGAAAACCGGTATCCAGTGCGACCACGAGATTCTTGCGGGACGGAAAGCGCCGCTCGACCTGAACGCGCAGCGCGTGGGTGATCGGCATCATGGCTTCTCCGATCAGGCCGGCACTCTTTGGCAACAGGAACATCACCGCGGCGATGTGCACCGCGAGCTCCAATGTCTGCTTTGTGTCGTAGCCAGCGGCAAAGGCCAACACCAGCCCGATCAGCACCCCGATGACCATCGGCTCACTGAAGAACGCCAGCCAACTCATGGAGTGATCCTTCTCGGAGCTGTCTTGGCCGTCCTCGTCGGCGCCGGGCACATCGTGGCTGATGGCGGCTTTCTCTGGATTGTAGGAGAGGCGGTTGAAACCCGGAATGCGATCAAATACCCAGTTGATGCAGGCGGTGTAAGGCACGATGCCATTGACCGACACCGGCGAGGC
>NZ_DFTP01000114.1:80501-81116 GCF_002381585.1 Marinimicrobium sp. UBA4209 | reverse complement strand
AGGCCGACACGCCCTTGAGCCCCAGTTCGCGCTCCACATCCGGCGCGGTCCACTCGGTCAGCTTGAAGCAGTAAACGGCCAACAACAGCGTGGCTGAAAGCCCCAACACCATGCTGCCGCTGGTGGCCATCACCAGTGCCCCGAGCAGGGCGAAGTGCCAATAGTTCCACAGATCGATATACACCGTGCGGGTCCAGCCCACCGCGAGCATGAAAATATTCAGAAACAGAATCAACGGAATGGACAGCGCCGCCAGCGGTGAGGACCAGGTAATGGCGGCCAACGGTGGCCAGCCCACATCGAGCACGTTGTACTCCAGGCCGCGAATGACCATCAATTGCTCCACCGCGGGTTTGATGTTCGCCACGAAGAAGTCAAAGGCGATAAAGACCCCCGCAAAACCCACCGCCAGCTCAACGGTGCTCAACAGAGACTTCTTGAACGGCAGCCGGACCGCCAGGGCGATAATAAAAATGATCGCCGGCAGCATGACGTAGGCTTTGAAACTGAAGAAGGCGTCGAGGAGTTGCTGAATGGTGTCCACGGGAGAGTCCTGGCTGGAAATGGGTGGAGGACTTTAGTGATCCGCCGACTTAGAGTCAAGGTGACGTTATG
>NZ_DFTP01000114.1:80183-80363 GCF_002381585.1 Marinimicrobium sp. UBA4209 | reverse complement strand
GTGCCACGCTTTATTCTGGCTGCAAGCCTAGATTCCTGACGATATTGGCTACCGGCTCGTACTGGTTCATCGTATAGAAGTGCAGGCCCGGCGCTCCGTTCTCCAGCAGTGTCTCACACAGCTCAGTCACCAGTTCTTCACCAAACGCTTTGATGCTGTCGCTGTCATCGCCGTAGGCTT
>NZ_DFTP01000114.1:79258-80019 GCF_002381585.1 Marinimicrobium sp. UBA4209 | reverse complement strand
TCGCTGTCATCGCCGTAGGCTTCCAGGCGCTTGCGCATCCAGCGGGGAATCTCTGCGCCGCAGGCGTCGGAAAAACGGGTCAGGTTTTTGAAGCTGATGATGGGCATGATGCCGGGCACGATGGGCTGGGTGATGCCCGCTTTGTGGCACTGGTCCATAAAGTAGAAGTAGGCATCCGGGTTGTAGAAGTATTGGGTAATACCGCTGTTGGCGCCCGCATCGAACTTGCCTTTCAGGAATTTGACGTCGTCGTCGTAGCTCTTGGCCTGGGGGTGGATTTCCGGGTAGGCCGCCACTTCCAGATGGAAGTGATCGCCAAAGTGCTTGCGGATAAAGGCCACCAGTTCATTGGCGTATACCATCTGGTAGCCGCCGCCGACGCCGGAGGGCATGTCGCCGCGCAGGGCAACGATGCGGTCGATACCGGCGTCTTGGTATTCCTGAATCAGTTCAATGATGGTGGCTTCGTCATCACCGCCAAAGGACAGGTGCGGTGCCACGGATACGCCTTCACTTTTGAAGTGCTTGACGATGCCTTTGGTGTTATCGCGCGTGGAGCCACCGGCGCCGTAGGTGACGGAGAAGAAGTCCGGGGCGAACTCGGAGAGCTTCTTGCGTACGTTCAGAAGTTTTTCCCGGCCCTGGTCGGTTTTGGGGGGGAAGAATTCGAAACTTAGTTGGGGTTGATCGGTGTCGGTCATTTTGGGTGGTGCTCTTTGGTCTTTTTTCGTAGATTCAGGGTTGGGTTACGGCGGGTGCGC
>NZ_DFTP01000114.1:78856-79130 GCF_002381585.1 Marinimicrobium sp. UBA4209 | reverse complement strand
GAAGGCCGCATCCGCCGTAACCATTACTCAATTAATACTTATAGCTTTCCGGCTTAAACGGCCCTTCCACCGGCACGTCGATGTACTCGGCCTGCTGCGGGGTCAGCTTGGTGATCACGCCACCAAAACCTTCGACCATGTCTTTGGCCACTTCTTCGTCCAGCTTCTTGGGCAGTACCTTCACGTACAGGTGCTCCTTCTTCTGGTCCTTGGGCAGGTCGGCGAACTTGCGCTCGTACAGGTACATCTGTGCCAGTACCTGGTTGGCGAAGGA
>NZ_DFTP01000114.1:74238-78805 GCF_002381585.1 Marinimicrobium sp. UBA4209 | reverse complement strand
GCGTTGCCCAGGTTCACCAGGCGACCTTCTGAGAGCAGGATCAGGTGATCGTTGCTGTCCTTGTCCCGGTAAATTTTGTGCACCTGCGGCTTTACCTCTTCCCAGTGCCAGTTCTTGCGCATATAGGCGGTGTCGATCTCGCTGTCGAAGTGACCGATGTTGCACACCACGGCGCTGCTTTTCAGGGCGCGCAGCATGGGCGCATCGCAGACATTGACGTTGCCGGTGGTGGTGACTACCAGGTCCGTGTTGCTTAGCACCGCGTGGTTGATGTCTTCGTCTTTACCGGAGTTGACGCCGTTTGTGTAAGCGGAGACCACTTCAAAGCCGTCCATGCACGCCTGCATGGCGCAGATCGGATCGACCTCGGTCACTTTGACGATCATGCCTTCCTGACGCAGTGAAGCGGCCGAACCTTTGCCCACATCGCCATAACCGATGACCAGCGCTTTTTTACCGGCCAGCAGGTGGTCGGTGCCACGCTTGATGGCATCGTTCAGGCTGTGGCGGCAGCCGTACTTGTTGTCGTTCTTGGCTTTGGTCACTGCATCATTGACGTTGATGGCGGGGACTTTCAGCTCGCCTTTTTTCAGCATGTCCAGCAGACGGTGCACACCGGTGGTTGTTTCTTCAGAGATGCCGTGAATCTTGTCCAGTTGCTCCGGGTATCTCTCGTGCATCAGGCCGGTCAGGTCGCCGCCGTCATCGAGAATCATGTTGGAGTCCCAGACCTTACCGTCTTTATTGACGGTCTGTTCGATGCACCACCAGAACTCTTCTTCGGTCTGGCCTTTCCAGGCAAACACCGGAATGCCGGCAGCGGCGATGGCGGCCGCGGCGTGATCCTGGGTGGAGAAAATGTTGCACGAGGCCCAGCGTACTTCCGCGCCCAGTTCCACCAGGGTTTCGATCAACACGGCGGTCTGGATGGTCATGTGAATGCAGCCCATGATCTTGGCGCCGGCCAGCGGCTTTTCCGCTTTGTATTTGCGGCGCAGTGCCATCAGTGCGGGCATTTCGCCTTCAGCGATGTCGATTTCGCGACGGCCCCAGTCGGCGTCTTTCTGGAATTGTTCGGCGGTTTTGGCGGCGACTTTGTAGTCGGTGAAGTTGGCAGCAATGTTCATGGTGTAGCTCCGGTTAAGCGTTGGAATTCGGTTTGGTGCGAGTGTCGGTTTGGGTGATGGCGGATGCGCGCGTTGCGCTTATCCGCCCTACGGATACCTCAGAGGTTGCGTAGGGCGGATAAGCGAAGCGCATCCGCCGTTACCTTACGTCACGCGTTTACAAATACTTCTTCAACTGCTCGGCCCTATCGGTCTTCTCCCAGGTAAAGTCCGGCAGCTCCCGACCAAAGTGTCCGTAAGCGGCGGTGGGTCGGTATATCGGGCGCTTCAGGTCAAGCATGTCGATCAGGCCCTTGGGCCGCAGGTCGAAGTGCTCGCGTACGATTTTGGCGATTTCGTTGTCCGGCAGTTTGCCAGTGCCGAACGTGTTGATTGAAATCGAGGTCGGCTCGGCCACGCCGATGGCGTAGGAGACCTGAATTTCACAGCGACTGGCGAGGCCCGCGGCAACGATGTTTTTCGCCACATAGCGACCGGCGTAGGCGGCGGAGCGGTCCACTTTCGAGGGGTCTTTCCCCGAGAAGGCGCCGCCACCGTGACGGGCCATGCCGCCGTAGGTATCGACAATGATCTTCCGGCCGGTAAGACCGCAGTCACCCACCGGGCCACCGATGATGAACTGGCCGGTCGGGTTGATGTGGTACCGGGTATCGGCGTGCAGCCATTCGGCGGGCAGCACCTTGTTAATGATTTCTTCACGCACCGCTTCGCGGATTTGGCTCTGACTGACATCCGGGTTGTGCTGGGTGGACAACACCACCGCATCCACTGCCACCGGCTTGCCGTTGTCATAGCGCAGGGTCACCTGGCTCTTGGCGTCCGGGCGCAACCAGGGCAGGGTGCCGTTCTTGCGCAGCTCGGCCTGCTTTTCCACCAGGCGGTGAGAGAAGTAAATCGGCGCGGGCATCAGCACGTCGGTTTCATCCGAGGCGTAGCCGAACATCAGGCCCTGGTCACCGGCACCCTGATCTTTGGCGGAGGCTTCGTTTTCGTCCACGCCCATGGCGATGTCGGAGGACTGCTTGCCAATGGCGTTGAGTACGGCGCAGGAGGCACCGTCAAAACCCACGTCGCTGGAGTTGTAGCCGATGTCCAGAATGACCTGGCGAATCAGGTCTTCCAGGTCCACGTAAGTGGAGGTGCGCACTTCCCCGGCCACGATGGCCATGCCGGTTTTGACCAGGGTTTCCACCGCAACGCGGGCGTTGGGATCGTCTTTGAGAATCGCATCCAGCACGGCGTCGGAAATCTGGTCCGCTAGTTTGTCCGGGTGGCCTTCGGATACGGATTCCGAGGTAAACAGTGAGTACTCAGCCATGGGCGGCTCCTATATCAAGGTCGTGAACAGTCAAAGTCGTGAATGCTATTTACGGTTGTAACGGATTAACGGACTTAAAAAATTGTCGTAACTGGATCTGAAAACCATTGCGCAAAGCGAAGTAAACGCTCTGCCCTTCGCTCAGGCCGGCATCGAACGCCCAGCGGGACAGATCGTCCGGCTCGAAACCCTGCCACAGGTCGCCGCAGGCTTCCCGGGCCCAGGTCTGCTCGTGGCGGCACAGGTCGGTTACCAGCAGGGCGCCGCCGCGCACCAGGGCGGAGCTCAGGTCCTGAAAGATGTCCGCTGGTGACGGGGTGTGGTGCAACACCATGTTCACCACGATGCAATCGGCCAGCACTTTATGGGCTTTCAGGGCCCGGGTGTCGCCACCAATAAACTCGACATTGCTCAGCCCCCGTTCGGCCGCCAGAGCTTGAGCGCGCTCCAGCATGGTGGGCGCGTTATCCAGCGCCACCAGATGCTTGAACCGCCGGGCCAGCACCGGCAGGAACTCGCCTTCCCCCGGGCCCACTTCCAATGCCAGATGGTGGTCCGGCAGGGGCGTATTGGCCAGCAACTGCCCTACCTGTTCGGCGTACACCGGGTAGCTGGCGATCAGGTCCTGCTGGGCGCGGAATTTGTGGGCGTTGTCCGCGAAAAAATGCTGTGAAGCGAGTGCTCGCTCACCGCGAAGGGCTTTTAAACGCTCGCTCAAGGCTGCCGGCAGGGGCTCCCGATCCAGCGTCGCGAACAACTGTTGCTGCAGAGTCTGCAGGGGATTGTCCGGGGCCAGGTAGGCGCGCCGGTAGAAAATCGAGTTGCCCTCCCGCCGCGGCGCCAGCAGCCCGGCGTTGGTCAGCACCTTCAGGTGATGACTCATACCGGACTGTTTGGCATCCAGCAACTGGCACAGCTCCAGCACCCCAAAGGAGTCCCGTTTCATGACCCGCAGAATGTCCAGACGCAGGGAATCGCCGGCGGCTTTGAGCAGCTGGGGCAGTGCGTCCGGCGCAAGGGTGTCCGGGTCAGGGAGAGTCTGGGCTTGATTCATGGAGAGGGAGTTTAGCAGGGGTTTGGTTCTATATCAAAATATTTTGATATAGGTGGTTGGCAATGCCCTTAATAGTCATAAAAACTATAACAAGGCTTTACTGTCGGCCTCGGGTAGGGGAAAATAGCGCGCTTTATGATCAATGCAGTGAAAGTTGGGCGGAACAGTTAAAATTCTCCGCCAAATGTCATACAATTAGCGGCCAGCTCAGCCAGGTGGGTCCGATCGTCGGGACGACCGAGCGTCATACAAGAGCCGTACAATCCGCGTTGTGAGCGCAGAGACCCCAAGAACACAGATGAATACCCCGTGTCCTGACGCTTCCGAATCGACGCGACCGGAGTCCGAGCCAGCGTGACTTGAAGCCGGCAGAGGCCAGAGATCCTGGCCCAGATGCTGAATCAACTTGGCCCATGCCGCCATTGCCCGGTGGGCCGTCAGCGGCCGGTAAAACCCAGAACACCCAACCATTATCGAAGGAGCTATTCAAAACATGCCCACTCGTAACGATCTAGCCAATGCGATTCGCGCCCTGAGTATGGACGCCGTCCAGAAAGCCGCCAGCGGCCACCCCGGCGCCCCCATGGGTATGGCGGACATCGCCGAAGTCCTGTGGAATGACTTCATGAAGCACAACCCGCAGAACCCGGAATGGGCCGATCGCGACCGCTTCATCATGTCCAACGGTCATGGCTCCATGCTGGTTTACTCTCTGCTGCACCTGACCGGCTATGACCTGCCGATCGACGAACTGAAAAACTTCCGTCAGTTGCACTCCAAAACCCCGGGCCACCCGGAGCTGGGCTACACCCCCGGTGTTGAAACCACCACTGGCCCGCTCGGTCAGGGTTTGGCCAATGGTGTCGGCATGGCGCTGGCTGAGAAGAGCCTGGCGGCCCAGTTCAATCGCGATGGTCACGACATTGTCGATCACTACACCTACGTGTTTGCCGGTGACGGCTGCCTGATGGAAGGCATTTCCCACGAAGCCAGCTCTCTGGCTGGTACTCTGGGCCTGGGCAAGTTGATCGTGTTTTACGATGACAACGGCATCTCCATCGACGGTGA
>NZ_DFTP01000114.1:23542-74062 GCF_002381585.1 Marinimicrobium sp. UBA4209 | reverse complement strand
CCACCATCATCTGCTGCAAAACCGTGATCGGTTTTGGTTCGCCCAACAAGGCGGGCAGCCACTCCTCCCACGGCGCGCCCCTGGGTGATGATGAAATTGCCCTGACCCGCGAGAAGCTGGGTTGGAAACACGGTGCGTTTGAAATTCCGGACGAAGTCTACAAAGGTTGGGACGCCAAAGAGAAGGGTAAGGCCGCCGAGAGCAGCTGGACCGAGCGTTTCGAGGCGTACAAAAAAGCCCACCCCGAACTGGCCGCTGAATTTGAGCGCCGCGTGATCAAGCGTGAGCTGCCGGCCGACTTCGCCGCCAAAGCGAACGAGTTCATCAAAGAGTGCCAGGCCAAGAAAGAAGATATGCCCAGCCGGAAGGCGTCGCTGAAGTCCATCGAAGCCTTCGGCAAGATTCTGCCCGAGCTGATGGGTGGCTCCGCCGACCTGGCGGGTTCCAACCTGACCATCTGGGACGGTTCCAAGCCGATCACCAAAGAAGACGCCTCCGGTAACTATGTGTACTACGGGGTACGCGAGTTTGGCATGAGCGCCATGATGAACGGAATCACCGCTCACGGTGGTTTCATTCACTACGGCGCCACCTTCCTGATGTTCATGGACTATGCCCGCAACGCCGTGCGGATGTCCGCTCTGATGAAGCTGCCGAACATCTTTGTCTACACCCACGACTCCATCGGTCAGGGCGAAGATGGTCCGACTCACCAGCCGGTTGAGCACATGGCCACCCTGCGCGCCACACCGAATATGGACGTATGGCGCCCCTGTGATGCGGCCGAAACCGCCACCGCCTGGAAGCTCGCGGTCGAGAACAAGGATCGCCCGAGCGCGCTGGTCTTCAGCCGTCAGGGTCTGCCCGCCATGGAGCGTACCGACGAGCAGGTGGAAGCGATTGCCCGCGGTGGTTATATCCTGAGCGATTGCGACGGCGAGCCGGAAGTCATTCTGATGGCCACCGGTTCCGAAGTGGCGCCGACCCTGGAAGCCGCCAACCTGCTGACCGAGAAAGGTCGCAAGGTGCGCGTGGTGTCCATGCCGAGCACCACCCTGTTCGATATGCAGGGCAAGGAATACCAGAACGAAGTGCTGCCGCGCAGCGTCACCGCCCGGGTGGCGGTGGAAGCCGCCCACGGCGACCAGTGGCGCAAGTACCTGGGCCTGGATGGCGCTACCGTGACTCTGGATACCTTCGGGGAGTCCGGTAAAGGTGGCGACCTGATGAAGCACTTTGGCTTCACTGCGGAAAACATCGCCAAAACCGCCGAAAGCCTGCTGTAAGCGGTTCCGGCCGCTCCCCGAGCGCCTCGCGAGAGCGCGCGTCGGCGACGGCCGGGCGCGAATGCGCTATCATTAGCCCGACTCGCCCGAGTCGGGCTATTTTTTTCCGGGGTGGTTGTCAGACCCGACGGCCACCCAGAATGCAACGAATTTGGAGCCATTCATGACCGTAAAACGAATGCAAGACCAGGACCTGTCCGGAAAGCGCGTACTGATCCGCGAGGACCTCAACGTCCCGATTCGCGATGGCAAAATCACCAGCACCGTGCGCCTGGACGGCGCCGTGCCCACGATCAAGAAAGCCCTGGAAATGGGCGCCAAGGTCATGGTGATGTCCCACCTGGGGCGTCCGGAAGAGGGCCAGTTCAGCGAGGAAGACTCCCTGGCACTGGTCGCCAAGGCGCTGGGCGAGTCTCTGGGTAAAGACGTCCCCCTGATCCGCGATTGGGTCGACGGTGTGGATATGGGCGACGGCGACGTAGTGTTGCTGGAGAATGTGCGCTTCAATAAGGGCGAGAAGGCCAACGACGACGAGCTGGCCAAGAAAATGGCCAAGCTGTGCGACGTGTTTGTGATGGACGCCTTCGGCACCGCACACCGCGCCCAGGCCTCTACTCACGGTGTGGCCAAGTACGCGCCCGTCGCCTGCGCCGGTCCGCTGTTGGCCAACGAGCTGGATGCCTTGGGCAAGGTACTGGATAACCCGGAGCGCCCGCTGGTGTCCATCGTGGGTGGTGCCAAGGTCTCGTCCAAGTTGAGCGTGCTGGACTCGCTATCCAAGATCTCCGACACCCTGGTGGTCGGTGGCGGCATCTCCAACACCTTTGTGGCCGCGGCCGGTTACGAAGTGGGTAACTCCCTGCACGAGAAAGACCTGATCCCCGAAGCGCAGCGTCTGACCAACACCACCGAAGTGATCTACGCCACTGACGTGCGTACCACCACGGCCGGGTTTGATGATTGGGCCAATGATACGCCGACCGAAGTGAAGAAGGTCGATCAGATCGGCGCCGATGAAGAAATCATCGACTACGGTCCGGAAACCGCGGCGCGCGTGGCGGAGATCATCAAGAACGCCAAAACCATTCTGTGGAATGGTCCCTGTGGTGTGTTCGAGTTTGATGCCTTTGCCAAGGGCACCAAAGTCGTGGCCGACGCCATCGCCGAGAGCAGCGCCTTCTCCGTCGCCGGCGGCGGTGACACTCTGGCCGCCATCGACAAGTGGCACCTGGCGGACAAGATCTCCTACATCTCCACCGGTGGTGGCGCCTTCCTGGAGTTTGTCGAAGGTAAAGTATTGCCGGCTGTAGAGATTCTGGAGCAGCGCGCGAACGACTGATCGTTCACGTCACGCGAAACAAAAAGGCGGCCGCGTAAGCGGGCCGCCTTTTTTGTGGCGGCGGATGCGGCCTTCGGCCTTATCACCGCACAAACGCATCCATCAACGCCATCACATCCCGCGCTTCCGTCATGCTGCACGGATTGTCCCGCTCTCCCTGAAAATAACGCACCACCTGCTCAATCATCGGTTGCTGGATATGGGGTGGGTTGGGTAAGCGGAAAGTCTGCTCCCCATCCTTATTGAAAAGCCTCAATACCTGCTCTCCAAAAAAATTGATGGTTATCCGCCCCTCGGTGCCGATCACCTCACACAGATCCCGCGCCTCGGATTCCGGCACCGCAAAGTGCCAACGCCCCTGTAGCACCACGCCGCTGTCGAACTCGGCCCAGCCGTGTACACAATCATCGGCTTTGTAGTGACCGCCCTGATTGGTGCCAAACCCGTTCGCCCGGGACACCGGACCGAACCAGTGCAGCATCAGGTCCAATTGATGGGGAGACAGATCGTGAAACAGACCGCCACCGGCAATGGACGGCTCAATGCGCCAGTTCTCTTCAGAGTTGGCGATCAACGCTGAGTCCGCCGGTTGCAGCATATCCAGCCGAACGATCAATGGCCGCCCAATCGCGCCCTCGTCCAGTAACGCCTTCAACTTCATGAAGCTCGGTAAAAACCGCCGGTAGTGAGCCGCGCAAAGCTTGCCGTTTGAGGTGCTCTCGGCCGCAATCATCGCTTCGCACTCGGCCGCGTTGCGCGCGACCGGCTTTTCCACATACACGGATTTTCCGGCGGCCAGTGCGGCAACAGCGTAATCTTTATGACTGGCGGGAGGCGTGGCGATATAAATGGCATCGATATCGGGATCGCTCAGCAGCGCCTCGGCATTGTCGGTCCATTGGGGGACACCGTGGCGCCGGGCAAAGTCCTCCGCCTTGGCCGCATTGCGGCGCATGACGCTGACCAGCTCCGAGCCTGGCGCCTTCTGAAAGCCCGGCCCGCTTTTGATTTCGCAGACATCGCCGGCGCCGATGATGCCCCAGCGGATGGTGTGCGGTGTCTCTGACATGGTGACCTCTGGCGCAAGTGATCCCGTTGATGGAAATAGGGGTAGACTATAGCAGGCCCCCAACGCGCGCCCAACTGAACAGGACTCGCTTATGACCAATACTGAATGGCCCACCGCCCCGGAATCCAATCTGGAGTGTCCGAAGGTCGATGGCCGCTATCAGATTCAGATCGTGACGCCCCGGGTGGCGGATGTGGGCGGCATCCCGGTGAACCGGATTCTGCCGCGCCGACAGCGGCGGACCATCGGCGCCTGGTGCTTTCTCGATCACGCCGGACCCAGCCGCTTTCCGGAGGATGCCCCCGGCTTTCGGGTCGGGCCCCACCCGCACATCGGGTTGCAGACCTTTACCTGGATGATTCAGGGGGAGGTGTTGCACCGGGACAGTCTCGGCAGTGAGCAGGTGATTCGCCCGGGGCAGGTCAACCTGATGACTGCGGGTCACGGCATTGCCCATACCGAAGAGGCCACCGGTCCAGAGCCGATGATGCACGCCGCTCAGTTATGGATTGCCTTGCCCAAAGCGCACAAAGATACGGCACCGCGGTTTGATCACTACCCGGAGTTGCCTCGCTGGCAGGAGCGGGATGTCGAGGCGACGCTGCTGGTGGGCGAGTACGCCGGCCGTCAAGCACCCACGCTGAGTTTCAGTCCGCTGGTCGCGGTGGAATTTCTGGCGGAGCAGGCCGGTGATCTGACTCTGAGTTTGCGACCTGACTTCGAATACGGTCTGGTCGCCCTTGAGGGCGATATTCAGGTGGAGGGTGAAGCGTTTGCCGCCAACCACCTCGCGTATATCGGTGGTGGTCGCGATGAAGTACGCGTCCATTTGACGGCGGGTACCCGCCTGCTGATGCTGGGCGGAGAGCCACTGGGGGAAGAAATTCTGATCTGGTGGAACTTCGTCGGGCACAGCCGGGAGGAGATCACCGAGGCTCAGGATGAGTGGGAAGCGGGCAGTGAGCGTTTTGGCAAGGTACCCGGCTACGAGGGTGATCCGCTGCCCGCACCACCGATTCCCTGGAGAACCTGAATGAACCTGTCGTTTATCAAACGTCTGAACGCCATCCAGCGCCTCGGCTATCTGGGGCTCTTGCCTTTTGTGCTCCTGCCGCCCTTGTCCGCTCTGGGCCTGATTGAGACCGGTCAGGCGTTACGCCTGTTTCAACTGTACAGCGCTCTGATTCTGGGCTTTATGGCCGGTGTGCTTTGGCCGGTATTGTACCAGTCGGCACATCCCACGCGCCGGGCGTTAGTGGCGGTGGCTTTCCCGGTCGCGAGCATCGTCGGTTTTGCGTTCCTGCGTCCCCCGGAAGCGCTCGTGCTCCAGGCGGCTCTGTTTTTGGGGTTGCGTCTGTTTGAATATCTGGCGGGCGTGGATCGCCAGTACCCGGCGCGATATCCCCAACTGCGCTGGCAGTTGACCGCAGTGGTGGTGTTTATGCACCTGCTTTATGCGCTTGTCTGGTAGCGATATTGACGGAATTGACTGGGTTTCATGCCCTTATATGACTATTTATGCGCTTTAGTGATTTATAATGTGTGAAATGGTTCGCATTTTGAGCGTAATGTAATACAAGTTAGCGGAAAACTCTTGTAGGTTCATGGTTCCCGACCTGAGTGGGGTTGGCAGTCCTCACATGCGGTATCTCTCGTCGGACCGACGCGTCAGCGTCTCCACCATAACGGCAATAAAAACTGGAGAGAATCTATGTTCCTATCTCGTCTGCGGCGCTCGCCGCTGGTTGTTCTGTTGTTTCTGATATTCCTGTCGCCCAGCCTCTGGGCGGACGCCGAAGTGACCCGCACCAATGGCAATTGGTTGGCTCGGGTGGATGGCAATACGGTGTATGACGGTTCCCGCTATTTCGATGCGATCAACGCCGCGATCAACAATATGGGCTCCGGTACGGTCAATATTCGCAACTCCGGCGATAGTGGCCCCGATGGGGGCAATGTCTACTCCATCCGGCCCCGTGCCGGTCAGACACTGGATTTTCACGGACACACCGTCAATGCCAACGGCGGCGATCTGGTGGTGCCGGTGTACTGTGATCGTCGCGACAACATCACGGTACGCAACCTGCACGTGACCGGTAATCCGCGCTACGGTATCTGGTTCCGGGGATGCTCCCATGTGACCCTGGAAAACATCACCATGGACCTGAGCAACAACAGCCCGGTCGGGTTGGGCATCCGGGTGGACGATTCCACCGGCTCAGCAACTGACCTGACCATTGCGGGCAACATCAACATCAATGGAGCCAAGGGCCATGGGGTGGAAACCTACGGGATTGACGGTTTCACCATCGGCGATGTGACGGTCACCAACAACGGGGGCTGCGGCCTGCTGCTAAACAATTCCCGCAACGGCACCGTGGGCAATGTGACCGGCCACTACAACAATCAGGGGGGTGGTTATGCGACCTTCCGGGTGGCCAACAATAACGGCCCCAATGTCAGCGTGCAGAGTGTTTATTCGCGCAACTCCGGGCGGGGCTTTTTCAGCGTTTCGGACAGCCATGGCACCACCGTCAACTATGTGGATATCGCCAACACCACCTCCCACGGCATTTTTCTGGAGGACGCTTCAGATACCCATGTGTTGAGCGGCTCGGTCTCCAACGGCAACCCCAACTGCCAGTTGGTGCGCACAGACAGTTCCAGCATCAATGTCTCCGGTTGCGATAGTGTGGGCACCGCGCCCGGCGGCGGTTCAGGGGGCGGCAGCAACGGCACCGTGGATGGCATCTATCGCATTGTGCCGGTGCACAGCGGCAAGACCCTGGATGTGGCCAATTGCGGCACCGGAAACGGCACCAATGTGCAGCAGTGGAGCTGGCTGAACAACGATTGTCAAAAGTGGGATATCTCCCCGGTCGATGGCGATTACCACCGCATTTCGCCACTCAATGCCTCTAGCCGGGCGTTGGATGTGGAAGGCCTGTCCACCGACGATGGCGCCAATCTGATGCTCTGGGAGTATCTGGGCGGCCACAACCAGCAGTTCCGCTTTCAGAGCGCGGGCGAAGGGCGCTGGCGCATCATTGGTCGGCAGAGCGAGAAGTGTCTGGACGTGGAGGCCCGCAGTCAGGGGGATGGGGCCAATATCGTTCAGTGGACCTGCAGTGCCGACAGCACCAATCAGCAGTTTGAGTTGATCCGGCAGTAGTGTTCAAGTAACGGCGGATGCGGGCTGCGGCCCTTATCCGCCCTACACCCACTGCCGGGGTAGGCCATTGATCCGTCGGGCCGATCCGCCCACCAGAGCCCCCGTAGGGCGCAGTAAGGCCCAAGGCCGCACCCGCCGTCTCACTTCTCTGAATCCTTCCCGTTTTCCGCTTGTGATGTCCCAGTTTCACGTAAGTGTAAAGTGGGGCGACGAGCTACGCCCTTTCAGGTTCTATGTCCTCCAAGGCCGGTAAACCGGTTACCCGCGTCGGACCTCCGGCGGCGGTACATAACAATAGAGAGGGCGACGTGTCACGGGCGAGAGTGGTATTCAGTGTAGTGGTGTTGGGCGTTGTGCTGGCGGGTTGCCAGCCGCCGGGGGAGCATGGTGCCGGCTCGGTGAGCCTCAGCGTTCAGCCACAAAGCTACCAGTGTCAGGAGGAGCGTGAGCAGGCCAGGCTGACCAGCGCCGGGGTGGTGAAAGCGCAGGTTCCCTCCTGTGGCGGTATGGTGCAGCCACTGCCGTTGCAGCCGAGCGTCGTCGCTCCGGCCGCCCGCGAGCCCACCATGGCCCACCGCTGGTGGGGCAATGTCACCTTTTTTGGTGCGCACGGGGTGGATGATCCCGACGGCCCCGGACACATCACGCCGGACCCCTTGATGGCCAGAATCACCGAGCGCGGGATGCGGCTGATGGGCATACCCGCCGGTTTGCGAGTCCAGGAAAAGGGTGTGACCTACCCGGTGCCCGAGCCCTTGGCCGAAGTGTTTGATGGTATTGCCATTGCCAACAGTCAGTTTGATCGCCTCGATGCCTATGTCAGGGACTACAGTGATGGCACCGTGTCTCTGGAGTGGCGCAATGGCCACCGCCCGGTGATGTCGGCGACGTTCGTGCAGGGCTCCCCTTATGTGTACCTCAGTGTGTTTCGCGGCGACCTGCAGATCCGGACCCTGGAGCCGGACGGTGAGCGCAAAGGCATTTTCTATCGGCAGGGCAACACTCTGGGGCTCTGGACCGATGTGGCGGGAAACCTGAACCACTTTTTGCTGACCGGACATGGGACGACCGAGTTCACCGGCGTCAATGGCTCGGAAATCACCGCCGCCAGCCGCAATAGCCACTTCACCCTGACCTGGCTCCCGGCGCCGGAATCCGGCCCGTCGGCCGCCATGATTGGCGATTTTATCGCCCACGCCCGGCAGCCCGTGGATGAGGTTGAGGTGGACTACAAGGTCGATCCGGACAGCTACCGGGTGACCGTCTCCCATCAGTATCGATACCGGGATGAGCCAGTGAGAACCCTGGCGGGGCTTCAGCCACTGCACTGGAAAAACAGTAAGCAAGCGCTTACCGACTACGAGGTGCGCAGTGCCCGGGGTGTCATGCGGTTTGCAGTGACGGGAGGCTTCGCGTACGAGCTGCCCTCTGTCGGTGTTCTTCCCGGGCTCCCCTCCGGGCTGGGTGACTATGACCCGGAGCGGCTGCGGGCACTGGTGCATGACTTTATGGCCCAGGACCCGCAGGACTGGAACCAGGCGACCGACACCTATTTCGCGGGGAAAAATTACGGCAAGGTGGCCGAATTGGCCCTTTTGGCCCGGGAAGAGGGGCTTGAGCCAGAGGCCAATCGTCTGATTGATTGGCTGAAATCCGAGTTGGAGGACTGGTTTACCGCCGACCCCGCCGAGCAGGCCCGGTATTTTGTCTATGACGACCGCTGGAACACGGTGCTGGGGGTGCACGAGTCGTTCGGTACCCACCAGGCTCTGAACGATCACCACTTTCATTATGGCTACTTTGTCCGTGCCGCCGCGGAGATATGTCGGGTCGACCCGGGCTGGTGCGCCAAAGACCGCTGGGGCCCCATGGTCGAGTTGCTGATCCGGGACTTTGCGGCGGGTCGTGACGACCCTCAGTTCCCCTACCTGCGGTATTTCGATCCCGCTCTCGGCTTCTCCTGGGCATCGGGGGCCGCCAACTATCTGCTCGGAAATAACAATGAGTCGACCTCCGAGGCGGCCACGGCCTACGGCGCCGTGGTGTTGTACGGGCTGGTGACCGAACAGCCAGAGCTGGTGGAGCGGGGCGTTTACCTGCACGCCTCCACGGCCGCCGCCTTCTGGGAGTACTGGAATGACATTGACGGCTATCGCGAGCGCCCGGCGATCTACCGGAACTTCCCCGATGCCTACGACAAACTCACTACCTCCATTGTCTGGGGGGCCGGGCATGTGTTTACCACCTGGTTCAGCGAGGCTCATGCCCACATTCTGGGCATTCAGGGGCTGCCGCTCAGCCCATTGGTGCTTCACCTCGGGCAGTACCCGGATTACCTGGCTGACTATGTGGCTCTGGGGCTGAGTGAGTCCGGCAATGGCAAGCCTTCCGGTCTGAGGGATGGGCACTGGCGGGATATCTGGTGGAACATCTGGGCGATGACCGACGCCGAGGCGGCACTGGCGGATATGACCGAGACCGGTTTTGAGTATGCGCCGGAGGGAGGCGAGACCCGGGCCCATACCTATCAGTGGTTACACGCCTGGACGGAGTTGGGTCATTTGCGTTCGGGGTCCGGCCAGGTCACGGCCGACTATCCGGCCGCCGTGGTTTTTGAATCGGGCGTACAGACGACCTATCTGGCCTACAACTTTGGGGATACAGAGCGGATCGTAAGCTTCTCGGACGGGGTTCGGCTGAAGGTCGCCCCGGGGGCGTTCGGTATCCGGAAAGTGCCGTCACACGGGGGCTGAAAGGGTGTCTCGCTTTACGAAACGTAAAGTGAGACAGGCCACCTTGGGGTGTTTCGGCAAAGTGGGACGACGAAAGTTGCGGGATGCGAGGATAGTGTCAAATGAGCGGTCGTCACTCATCGACCGCATCGGCAAGATTAAAATTATAACGGTTTGAGGATTCGCATATGACCAACAACAGCAGTTTCAAGCGCAAGCTTATCGCCTCCGTCGTCGCGTCTTCCGCGATGGTCGGCCTGGCCAGCGGTGCCCACGCCCAAGACGGTGACGAGGCAATGCTGGAAGAAATCGTGGTTACCGGTATTCGGGCCAGTTTGACTCGTGCCATGGATATCAAGCGGGACTCCCGCGGTATCGTGGATGCGATCTCCGCCGAAGACATCGGTAAGTTCCCGGATACCAACCTTGCTGAATCGCTTCAGCGGATCACCGGTGTCTCGATCGACCGTCGCGACGGTGAAGGGGCCAAAGTGACCGTTCGTGGTCTGGGGCCGGACTTCAACCTGGTGACTCTGAACGGTCGTCAGATGCCCGGCGCGACTCTGGAAGCCACTGTCGCCTCCGGCTCCCGCTCTTTTGACTTTGCCAATCTGGCTTCGGAAGGTGTGACCGGCGTTGAAGTGTACAAGACCGCCCGCGCCGACGTTCCCCCGGGTGGTATGGGTGCTACCATCAATATCCTGACCCCGCGTCCGCTGGAGCTGGACTCTCGCGCCTCAATCGGCGTTAAGGGCGTTATGGATGAATCATCGGTGGATAGTGAGCTGACCCCGGAAATCTCCGGCATTTTCACCGATACCTATGCCGACGGTAAGTTCGGTGTGGCAGTCACTGCCAGCTACCAGGAGCGCCAAGGCGGGTCCGCTGCCGCTCAAATCGGTACTGGCTGGCGCTCATTCCCGGGCACAGTAGTGCAGGATTGGAGCGGTGCCCCCGGTGTCACCAACGAATGGGGTGGCGTCGACTTCGCCAACGGTAATCACCAGAACCAGCCGGCAGCGGAAGATGTGTACTCCACACCGCAACAGATGGGCTACGCCTTTACCGAGTTTGAGCGCAAGCGGACCAACGGTCAGTTGACCCTGCAGTTTGCGCCCAACGAAGATCTGACCACCACGCTGGACTATACCTATAGTCAGAACGAGATCGACTCTGAGTACAACGACGTAGGTGGCTGGTTCAACTTTGGCGGTCAAAGCACCATCTTCACTGACAATGAGTCGCCTTCGGTTCAGACTCCGCTGCTGTACTCCGAAGACATGACCAACGGTGACCTGCCGTTTGGTGTCGGTGAGCAGTCCTCACTCTACGAGAACAACTCCGTCGGCTTCAATGTCGAGTGGAATCCCATCGATCCGCTGACTCTGTCTCTGGATGTGCATAGCTCTGAGGCAGAAGCCCGGCCTAACAACCCATACGGCAACAGCGTCGGTATCGCGGTTTCCGCTTATGTGCGTGACCAGACCACCTTGAATGTCAAAGGTGATATGCCGGTCCTGATCCTGGATATCGTCGACGGTGCCGGCGGAAGCTCCCTGCGCACAGAAGACCTGCAGGTGTCCGGTAGCTTCTTCCGTAACAGCCAGATGAAGCACGAAATCGACCAGGTTCAGCTCGACGGTGAGTGGGAATTCAACGACGCCATGCGTCTGCAGTTCGGTATTGCCCGCACTGAAAGCGACTATCGCTCAGCCTTCTCCAACGTCCAGCGTGACACTTGGGGTGGTTTGGGTGAGGCCGGTGATATGCCTGCCGACTTCTTCACCCGTGAGACAATCCTCGATCGCTTCGACAAAGAGTATGCGGACACCACTTCGGAAGAGATGGCGTTCCTGGGCGGTTCCAATACCATGCCGCTGAATGAGCGTTTTGCATTCAACTTCCAGGATGTTCGTGATTTCGCTGCCGCCAATTACGATGACGGCTCCGGTCCGGCCGACTGTGCCGAAGGTGGTTCGTTCTACTGCGCTGCCGCTCCGGATCAGTTCAATGAGATTTATGAAGACTCGGATAGCGCCTACGTCCAGTTCAACTGGGATACCTTTGTGGCCGAAATGCCCTTGGGCGTCAATGCCGGCGTTCGCTATGAGTCGACCGAAGTCAGCACTCCAGCGACGGCCCAAAGCTACGGTCCGATCGAGTGGGTAGCCGCGAACGAGTTCACCATGCCGACTGTCGGCGACGCTGACTCCGTGATTGATAGCGGTGACTATGACTTCCTGCTCCCCTCGCTGGATCTGAGCCTGGAAGTGGTTCAGGATGTGATCCTGCGTGCTTCTTACGGCCAGAGCATCGCTCGTCCCAACTGGCTGGACCTGCGTGGTGGAACCAGCTACAGCCAGGGTGTACGGGTCAATGGCGGTACCGCCAGCCGCGGCAACCCCGGTCTGGAGCCGTTCAAGTCTGACAACTTCGATCTGTCGGCGGAATGGTATTACGGGGAAGCGAGCTATGTGTCCGTGGGTTACTTCCAGAAAGAAGTGGAAAACTTCCTGGGTTCACGTGTGGTGCGTGAAGAAGCGCCTCTGGCCAACACCCCACATCCGGCACTGGGTGAACGCGCCCAAGCGGCCATCGATAGTGGTATCGCGCCGAACGATGTGGGCGCTATTCGCCAGTACATCTTCGATAACTTCCCTGATCCCGAAACCGCCTATATGGACGGAAGCGGCAATATCATCATTGTCGGTATTCCCGGTGAGGATCCCAACTCTCCGTTTGACGTGACTGAAACGGCCAACTCTGACCAGACTGTCGACATTGACGGTTGGGAATTGGCGGTTCAGCATAACTTCTGGGATACTGGATTTGGTGTGATTGCCAACTACACTCTGGTAGATGAAAGCACCGAGTTTGACAACATGGTGCTGCGTGACCCGCAGTTTGCGATTACCGGTGTCAGTGATACCGCCAACCTGATTGCCTTCTATGAAAAAGACGGCTGGCAGGCGCGGATTGCCTACAACTGGCGGGATTCTTTCCTGGCCTCAACCGCTTCCGGAACGGGCAACAACCCGATCTATGTGGATGAGTACAGTCAGGTGGACCTGAACGTAAGCTACGACGTGACCGATAATCTGTCCGTCTTCTTCGAGGGCTTGAACCTCACCGAAGAGAGCGGTCGCAACTTCGGCCGTGCTGATGAGCAGGTTCTGGGTTTCTACCAGGGCTACGCTCGCTACAACATCGGCGCTCGCTACAGCTTCTAAGCCTGAGCCGATGTCTGGGGTGACAGCGCCGGTTGGGGCTGTCACCCTGACGATGCAAGGAAAGCCGCCGTTATCGGGCGGCTTTTTTGTCTCTGATCTGTTGATTTCTGAGCCTTTATTACGATAAGCACAAAAAACGAGGAGCCTTTAGGTGAAAACCGTATTACTGAACAGTGAACAACACCGTGATTTGCGGGTGGACATGCGCTTCCGGCCCGAGAACGGCGATGCGGTGATGTGGGGGCAGACCTTTTCCCCGGAATTTCGCGCGGTACAGGCTCACTATCCCATACTGTTTCAAAAAGACCCGAACAGCGGGCGCTTCTTTGCCGTGGCTCTGTTTGGCCTTGAGCAGGAAGAGAACCTTTTTCTTCAGGATGACCGCTGGGATGCCGGTTACATCCCCTTGATGATGCAGCGGGTGCCTTTCTCCATCGGCACCTACCCCGGCGATGACGGCGACGAGCCGCGCCGCATGATGCACATCGATGTTGAGCACCCCAAGGTCAACACTGAAACCGGCACCCGTCTGTTCGAAGAGCACGGGGCCAATACCGATTATCTGGACCGGGTGTCCGGTATGCTGGAAGCCATTCATGTCTGGCACCAGCACGACATCGCCTTCATTGATACTCTGACCGAGCTGCAGCTGTTGGAGCCGGTAACCATGGATATCACTCTGGAAGACGGCACCACCGGCCAGTTGATGGGTTTCTATACCATTCAGGAAGAGCGACTCAAAGCGTTGAGCGCGGAGCAGGTCGCGAGCCTGCACGAGCGCGGCTACCTGGAGCCCATCTATATGACCATTGCGTCCATGGGCAAAATGCGCGCTCTGATTGAGCGCAAATCACGGAACCACCATGAGCGTGCACAATAGTCCGACCGAACACGTCGTCATCGTTGGCGGCGGCACCGCCGGCTGGCTGACTGCGGGCCTGCTGGCCGCCGACGCTCGTCTTGACTCCCGACCCAATCGACGGATCACGTTGTTGGAGTCGCCGGATATTGCGACCATCGGTGTCGGTGAAGGCACCTGGCCCTCGATGCTTGAAACCCTGCGGACCATCGGTCTGTCGGAATCCGAGTTCATCCGCGAATGTGATGTCAGTTTCAAACAGGGGTCACGCTTTCAGAACTGGTGCCGCGGCGACGGCGATCGGTATGATCATCCGTTCACGCTGCCTGCCGGATACGGACGCCTGAATCTGGCGGAGCACTGGCGCTACGCCCATCGGGACCTGCCCTTCGCCTATGCGGTCAGCCCGCAATCAGCGGTATGTGACGACGGACGGGCACCCAAGCAACTGGCGACCCCGGAGTACGCGTTCAACCTGAACTACGGCTATCACCTGGATGCCGGTAAATTTACCCGCCTGCTGCAGCGCCACTGTGTGGAACATCTGGGCGTGGTGCATTACTTGGGAGAGGTGACCGGTGTTCAGCCCCGGGATAATGGTGATATCAAACACCTGCATCTGAAGTCCGGCGAAACCCTTGCTGGGGACCTGTTTATTGACTGCACCGGTATGGCGTCCCGTCTTCTCGGACAACACTATCAGGTTCCCTGGGTCAGTCAGCGCCCGGTACTGTTCAACGATTCCGCACTGGCGGTGCAGGTACCTTACTCAAGCGAGCTGAGCCCCGTCGCATCGCAAACCCTCAGTACGGCCCATCCCGATGGCTGGATCTGGGATATTGCGCTGCCGACCCGGCGCGGTGTCGGCGCCGTGTTTTCATCCGCGCATATCGATAAGGATAGGGTGTATGAGCGGCTGGAGGCCTATGTACGCGGGACGGACTCCGGTGCGACACTGGATGAGTTGTCCCCACGTCTGATTCAGTTTGATCCCGGGCACCGCGAACGGTTCTGGCAGAACAACTGTGTGGCCATTGGTCTGTCGGCCGGGTTCATCGAGCCGTTGGAGGCCACCGCGTTGGTATTGGTGGAGCGCTCGGCCCAGTTCCTGGTCCAGCAGATGCCGGAAAACCGGGAGGAAATGTCGGTGGTGGCCCGTCGGTTCAATCGACGCTTCTGCCGCCACTGGGACAACATCATCGGATTTCTCAAGCTGCATTATGTTCTGAGCACCCGTGAGGATTCCGATTATTGGCGAGCGCACCGGGCCGAAGAGAGTGTGCCCGATGAGCTGGCCGAGCAGCTGTTGCTGTGGCGCTCGCGCAGCCCCTGGACCTGCGACAGCCTGTACCGGGACGAGCTGTTTCCGTCGGCCAGCTACCAGTACATCCTTTATGGCATGCGCCCGGAGTATACCGCCCCGGAGGCGCTGGAGCGCCGGGTCCGGTCATCGGGAGCCGCCGCTCAGACCGCTTTCCATGAAAACGGGGTGCAAACCCGGAAGCTGCTGCAAGGGCTTCCGGACAACCGCTCCCTGATAAACCATATTCGCCGACACGGGCTTCATACCGTTTAGGCACGACTTGCTCAGAGTGAGCCGAGGTGACCATGACTGACAGTATCAAACGCATAGTGATTGCTGGTGGAGGAACTGCCGGCTGGATGGCGGCCGGGCTGCTGTCGCAGACGCTTGGAAAAAATCTCGATATCAAACTGGTGGAGTCCGACGATATCCCGACCGTTGGCGTCGGTGAAGCCACCATCCCGCCACTGATGACCTTTCACAAAATGCTCGATATCGACGAGCGGGAATTTCTCGCGGAAGTGAACGGTACCTTCAAGCTGGGCATTTCGTTTGAAAACTGGCGAGAGAAAGATCACAAATACATTCACTCGTTCGGCTATGCGGGCAAAGACTGCTGGGCCTGCAGCTTTCTGCATTTCTGGCTGGCGGGAAAGGCCAAAGGCATTGATTATCCTTACGGTGACTACTGTGCCGAATTGCTGGCGTCTCACAAAAACAAGTTCGCGGTTCTGCCCAATGGCCGGATGAACTACGCCTACCATATGGATGCCGGTCGCTACGCAGCGTTCCTGCGTCGGCGCAGTGAAAAACTGGGTGTCGAGCGGGTGGAAGGCAAGATCGAGAAAGTGAACCTCAACCCGGACAATGGCGAAATCCAGTCCCTGACATTGGCGTCGGGCAAACAGGTGGATGGCGACTTCTTTATCGATTGCACCGGCTTCCGCGGACTGCTGATCGAGCAGTCCCTGAACGCCGGCTTCGAAGACTGGTCGCACTGGTTGCCCTGCGACCGCGCCCTGGCGGTACAGACCGAATCCGTGGGCGAGCCGATTCCCTACACCCGTTCCATCGCCCATGATGCCGGTTGGCAGTGGCGCATTCCGCTGCAGAATCGGGTCGGTAACGGCCTGGTGTATTCCAGCCGCTACATGAGTGATGAGCAGGCCCGGGAAACCCTGCTCGGCAACCTTGAGGGCGAGCCGATTACCGACCCGAAACCGATTCAGTTCCGCACCGGCACCCGGCGCAAGCACTGGGTGAAAAACTGCCTGGCGCTGGGTTTGGCCAGCGGCTTTCTGGAGCCCCTGGAGTCGACCAGCATCCACCTGATTCAGCGCAGCCTGGTTCGCTTCGTGCAACTGTTTCCGGCCAGCGGCCAGATGGTCCAGTCGGACATCGATGAGTTCAATCAGCAGACCAAGCTCGAAGTCGAACGTATCCGGGATTTCATCATTCTGCACTACAAAGTCACCGAACGAGACGACACACCCTTCTGGCGCTACTGCAAAAACATGGAAATACCGGCGCCGTTGCGCCAGCGAATTGATCTGTTCAGCGATTCGGCCCGGGTGTTCAAAATTGAAAATGAACTGTTTGGCGAAGAGTCGTGGATACAGGTGATGATGGGCCAGGGCATCACGCCCAAGGCCTACCATCCCATGGCGGGTGTGATGACCGAGAAAGAGCTTGCGGACTTCCTGAAAAAGCTGCGGCAATCGACCGAACAGCTGGTGGCCAAGTTGCCTTCCCATCAGGCGTTTATCGACTATTACTGCAAGATGCCCATGGCCCAGGCGGCCAACGGCTGAGAGGTGATCATGTCGGGTGCAACAGCGCTGGAGCGGATAAGTCGAGAGGTGGATGCTTCCGTGGTGCGCATCGGTGACGAGCAGACCCCGGTGATCGTGCTGGACTATGTGCTGGGCGACCTGGAGCCTCTCAAACGGGTCGCCAGTGAATGGGCGGCCTTTTCCGGCGAAGGGCAGGCCGCTTATCCGGGGATACGTGCCAACCTCCCGGCGGATTACACCCGCCGGGTACTGTCTCGGGTGGAGCCGCTGATCCGGGAAGTGTACGCGGTGCCGGCGTCACACCGGGGCCATTGCGTTCATCAGTTGTTCTCCCTGGTCACCCGGGCGGAATCCGATCTCGCCGTGCTGCAGCGTGTGCCCCATTACGACACCCGTCGCGGGTTCTATTTTGCGATCATGCACTACCTCAATCCGGGCCCTTTTGGCGGCACCGGATTCTTTCGCCATCGCCCGACCGGCTACGAGCGTATTACCGATGAGCGCTTCGCACATTTTGTGCAGGAAGCCGAGCGGCACATGCGCGAGCACGGGACGCCTCCGGCACGTTATTGTCGGGGCAGCGATGCCCATTTTGAGTTGATTCACCAGGTGGATTACCGGCCGGATCGATTATTGATTTATCCCGGGAACCTGTTGCACTCCGGGCTGATCGAGCCCGACCGGGACCTCAGTGCCGACCCGGCCCGGGGTCGACTGACGGCTAACCTGTTTCTGGATTTTGATGCTTCATGACTGTTTCCGTTACCCTGAACTCACCGACGCAACCGACCGAGCCCCGGGCCCAGCAAGTGGCCTGGTGGGATCGGGAGCGAGCTTTGGCCGTCGACTTTCAGCAGGCCCCGCCCCAGTACCCGGTACTGCTCAAAGGCTACGCCCAGCACTGGCCCCTGGTGGCGGCGGCGCGGCAATCGCCGGAGGCGGTGGCTCGCTACCTGCTGCCTTTTGATGCCGGAAAGCCTCTGGAGGCCATGATCGCCGGTCCCAAAGAGGGCGGGCGGCTGTTCTATACGGATGATCTGAGTGGATTCAACTTCACCCGGATGAAAGGTTTTCTGCCGGATGCGTTGGAGATTCTGGCCTCGCAGTCGCGGGCGCCCCGACCGGCGGCCTTTTATGTCGGCTCCACACCCATTCCCGACTATTTTCCGGGGTTGGAAAAGGTCTGTACGCTTCCGGGGGTGAGTGCGGAAGTGAAGCCCAACCTGTGGATGGGGAACTCGACCCGGGTGGCCACTCACAACGATGCCGCCGACAATATCGCCTGTGTGGCGGCCGGACGTCGGCGCTTTACCCTGTTTCCGCCGGATCAGGAGGACAATCTGTATATCGCCGATGCGCCCCACACCCCGGGAGGCCGACCGATCAGCCTGGTGGACCTGCGGGCGCCGGACCTGAACCGTTACCCGCGCTTCGCCCAAGCGCTATCCACCGCCCAGGTCGCAGATCTGGAGCCGGGCGATGCCCTGTTCCTGCCCAAGCACTGGTGGCACAATGTGGACGCGTTTGGCCCACTCAATATTCTGATCAACTTCTGGTGGTAGGGCGTTCAAAGGCGTGACCGGGGCCTATGGCGTCGGGATAAGGTCCGCAGTACTATAACGCCTGCCTCTAAACTCTCCGGGTAATGTTTATGCGATATTTGCGTCTTAAAACCGTCGGGCTGCTGTGTGCTCTGCTGCTGTGGTGGCCGGTGTCTTCTTCGGCCGAACCGATTTCCTGGCCCGGCAATGCCAAAGCCGCGGTCAATCTTGCCTATGATGATGCGCTCGCCTCCCAGTTGGACTATGTGATTCCCGAATTGGACCGGCATGGGTTCCGGGGCAGTTTTTATGTGCCGGCGGCGGCCCCGCTGTTATTGGAGCGTCTGGACGAGTGGCGCGCGGCGGCCGGTCAGGGGCATGAGTTGGGCAACCATTCACTGTTCCATCAATGCGACAAGCAGCGTCCGGGGCGGGATTGGGTGGCGCCGCATCAGGATCTGAGCCAGATCCCGGTCGAGGCGTTTGCCGAGCAGATCACCTTGGCCAATGACTTTCTGTTTCTGATTGATGGTGAGACGGAGCGCACCTATACGCCCCCCTGCGGCGATGTCCGGGTCGGAGATCGGGATTACCTGACACCGGTGAAGCCGCTCTTTCTCGGGGCCAAATCCATCGGTTCCGGAGGAGTTACTCCCTCGCTGGAATCCCTGGACCGCTTTGGCATTACGGTGGCCGTGCCAACCGAGGTGTCCGGCGAAGAGCTGATCGCGGTGGTCGAGGAAGCGGCCCGCCGGGGTACCATGGCCAACTTTACTTTCCACGGCGTCGGTGGCGACTACCTGTCGGTCTCCCGGGAGGCGCACAACGCTTTATTGGAGCACCTGGCGGCCCATCCCGAGCGCTACTGGGTCGATAGCTTCGTAAATATCATGCGCCACCTGCGAGACCACTGAAGCCCGCATCCTCCGGAGCTTTCAGCCCCAGCCACCGGTGGGAACCCGTGTCCCACCTTTGCCGCCTCCCGGCGGCCCAAAAGTGGCAAACACCACCTTTCACACTCTCATCAAAGTGGGACGACCCCTGTCCATTACCGGTCAAGAATGGCAATACGGGCGAGCGTGGGACTCGTCCGTGTTATCGATCGACGTTGTGCACTGAGAATTGCTTATTGGTAAGTGGTTGTTATGCGTCGCTCTGACTCTCCTTGAAAAAGCTTGGCTCCGCGCGGGCGACCCCGGAGCCTTTTTTCCCCATACGAATAACAGCGAGACCGACAATGAAGAAGTCCCTGACCCTTTGGGCCCCCTTGGCCCTGGCCGTTCTGGTGGGGTGTAACGGCCCCACCAACGACAACCCATCCGAAAGCGCCACTGGCGCCGACCTATGGCCGGAGCATCCGACGCCCCTGGCCGATCCGATGGCGTACGAGCCGGAGATTGATGCGCTGTTGGCTCGCATGTCCGTCGAAGAGAAAGTGGGCCAGATGATCCAGCCGGAACTGCGCAATGTGACGCCGGAAGACGTCAAGCGCTACCACTTGGGCTCGATTCTCAACGGCGGCGGTTCCTTCCCCGGCGGTGACAAGAATGCCACGGCCGACGACTGGCTGGGACTGGCGGACGGTTTCTATGAGGCGTCCATGGACGATAGCGATGGTTTTGCCGCCATTCCCATTGTCTGGGCCACCGATGCCGTACACGGTCACAACAACGTCAAGGGCGCTACTCTCTTCCCCCATAACATCGGTCTCGGGGCCACCCGCAATCCGGACCTGATCCGCGAAATTGGCACGGTTACCGCCCGGGAAGTTGCCATCACGGGGCTGGACTGGAACTTCGCGCCGACCCTGGCCGTGGCCCGGGACGATCGCTGGGGCCGCACCTATGAGGCCTACGCCGAAGATCCGGAAATCCTTTACGACTACGGCAAAGCCATGGTGGAAGGTCTTCAGGGGCGGGCAAACACCGACGAATTCTTCGGTCAGGGCCGGGTGCTGGCCACGGCCAAACACTATATTGCCGACGGCGGCACCGAGGGCGGGATCGACCGCGGTGATGCACCCTTCTCAGAACTGGAATTGCGCGATGTGCACGGCACGGGTTACTTCGGTGCCCTGGATGCGGGTGTCCAGACCGTCATGGCCTCGTTCAGCAGCTGGCAGGGCAAAAAACTGCACGGCCACGGTTACCTGATGAATGAAGTGCTCAAGCAGCGAATGGGTTTTGACGGTCTGATCGTGGGTGACTGGAATGGCCACGAGTTTGTCGATGGTTGCCGGCAGGATTCCTGTCCTGAAGCGGTGAACGCCGGTCTGGATATATTTATGGTTCCGGATCAGTGGCGGGCCCTGCACGCCAATACCGTTGCCCAGGTTAAGTCCGGCGAGATTTCCGAAGAGCGTCTGAATGATGCGGTACGCCGGATCCTGCGGGTCAAGTTCCGCGCCGGTATGTTCGAAAAAGCCAAACCTTCAGAGCGGCACTACGCCGGACGTGAAGACCTGATCGGTGCCGATGAACACCGGGCGGTCGCCCGTCAGGCCGTGCGTGAAAGTCTGGTATTGCTCAAAAATCAGAACGGTCTGCTGCCGCTGAATCCGACCCAGCGCATTCTGGTGGCCGGCGATGGCGCGGACAACATCGGTAAGCAGGCCGGCGGTTGGACGCTGACCTGGCAGGGCACGGGCAATGAAAATGACGACTTCCCCGGAGCCAGCTCAATTTACGATGGGATTGCCGAGGCGGTGACCGCTGCCGGCGGATCCGTCGAACTCGATGTGGACGGAAACTTCGACGAGAAGCCGGACGTGGCCGTCGTTGTGTTCGGTGAAGACCCCTATGCGGAAATGCAGGGCGACCGCGCCGATGTGGACTATGAACCCAAGGCTGACCTGGCCTTGCTCAAGCGCCTGCGCGATGAGGGCATTCCGGTGGTCTCGGTATTCCTGACCGGTCGTCCGCTCTGGGTCAACCCGGAAATCAATGCCTCGGATGCCTTTGTGGTGGCCTGGTTGCCCGGCTCTGAAGGTGTCGGCGTGGCCGATGTGCTGGTCGCCGATGCAGAGGGTCAGCCGCGTCACGACTTTAGCGGCAAGCTGTCGTTTTCCTGGCCGGCCCGTGCCGACCAGACGCCGCTGAATCAGGGCGACGGTCAAACGGCCCAGTTCCCCTATGGCTATGGTCTGACTTACGCCGATGAAGGCAATCTGGAGCCGCTCTCGGAAGACAGTGGCCTGACCGAATCCGAAGCGCAGACTGTGTTGCCGCTGTTTGAAAACCGTCCGATGGAGCCTTGGCAGTGGGTGCTCAGCGATGTCACTGAACGGGCCCGTGTGGTCACCGGTAGTGGCGCGAAGCTGCCCGGTATTGAAATCCAGTCGGTCGACCGCCTGGTCCAGGAAGACAGCCGGGCCGTTCGCTGGACCGGTGCGGGCCCTGCGGAAGTCGCCCTGCGCTCTTCCGGGCGGGTGGATCTGAGTGCCTATGCCGGAGAAGCCCATCTGCGTCTGGACGTCAATGTGGTCAAGGCGCCCACTTCAGCAGTGGCTCTGGGCATGCGCTGTGGCCAGGACTGCGTCGCCAACGTGGATATCACCGAGTGGTTGGCCAGTGCCGAAGAGAACAGCTGGCAGACCCTGTCGATTGATCTGAGCTGCCTGGTTGAGGCCGGCGTGGATCCGTCGATGGTGTTGTCACCTTTCTATATGAGCACGGCCGGAGAGTTGCAGGTCAAGCTCTACAACGTTCGTCTGGAAATGCAGTACGAGGGCGAGGGACTCTGCCCATAAACCCAGTGCATGGCGCACTGAACGTTTAGCCCGGGGCGATCGGCTCCCGGGCCAAGCGGAACATCAATGATAATAATGAGGTGTTTATGAAAACAGTAAATTATCCAGTCATCGGCCTGGGTATGGCGCTATTGGCGATCGCCGGCTGTGGCAGTGACTCCGATGACACTCCGGATAACTCAAGCAGCAGCGTCAGTTCCTCCAGTTCTTCCTCCTCTTCAGTCAGCAGTGACAGTTCCAGCAGCACCGCCAGCGGTGTCAGCGAAGACTGGACGCTGGTCTGGAGCGACGAGTTTGACGGTGACTCGATCAATACCGACAACTGGTCTCACGAAGTGAACTGCGCCGGCGGTGGTAACAATGAGCTGCAGTGTTACACGGCGCGCGAAGAAAACAGTTATGTGGCGGACGGCCATCTGCACATCGTTGCCCGGCAGGAAACCCATAGCGGCCCAGCCGTTTTCGATGATGACCCGGCGTACGATCCTGATGACACCTCGGTTACCCGTGACTACACCTCGGCCCGCCTGCGCACGAAGAACAAGGCGGACTGGAAATACGGGCGAATCGAAATCAACGCCAAGACGCCTCAGGGGCAAGGCCTGTGGCCCGCCATCTGGATGCTGCCGACGGAGTGGGTTTACGGAGACTGGCCGCTCAGTGGCGAGATCGATATTTTCGAAGCGGTGAATACCAACGCCAGCGGCGAGAATGAAGTCCACGGCACCCTCCACTACGGTCGTCCCTGGCCGAACAACCTCAACAGCGGAGCCAGTTTTACGCCCGCAGAGCCGATCTGGGAAAACTTCCACACTTACGCGATTGAGTGGGAGGAGGGTGAAATCCGTTGGTATGTGGATGATGTCCACTTTGCGACCCAGACGGCTGACGATTGGTTTACTCTCTCCTGGCAGGGGCAAGACGAAGGCTTTGAGACTGGTAACCCGGCTTCTCCGTTCGACGAAATGTTTCACCTGATCATGAACGTCGCCGTCGGTGGTAACTGGCCCGGTGCGCCGGATGATGCGACCACTTTCCCTCAGGAAATGGTGGTCGACTATGTTCGCGTTTATCAGTGTGACGTTGATCCCGATACTGGCAAGGGGTGCGCCTGGATCGATGAAGATGCCGAGGATGTAGAGGGCACGGGCGGCACCGAAAAAGAGTTTGCCCTGTATGAAAACGGCCCGGCAACGCTGAACTTTTCAGTGTTTGATACCGAAGTGAGTAACACGCTGGTTCCGGGACAGTGGCAGGAAACCGCTGGAAACCTGGTTGTCGATACGGCGCTTCAGGTGGATGACCAGACTGTCTGGGATGTTCAGTTCAACGGCCTGAGCAATGTCTTCCTGCTGTCCGGTGATATGAGCAGTGTCGACTATGTCGATGACGGTTTCAGTTTTTCACTCAATGAAGAGCTCAGCGGTATTACCTTTGATATGCGGGTAGTCGACGCGAGTGAGGACGCCACCCTGAGCGTCAAGCTCGACAGCGTATGGCCCAACGTCAGTTCGCGTGAAATTGAATTGCCGCCCACAGGCGAGTGGCAAAGCGTCTCGGTCCGGTTTTCGGATTTTGTCGGCAATGCCGATCCGGCGGGTCAGGTCAACTACAGTGACATCAATGCGCCCTTCGTTCTTGAGCTGAGTAGCGGTACCGCCCACGTGCAGCTGAACAACATCCGTGTGACCTGCTTTGGCCCGTCCTGTAGCGTCAATCCGAAACTGGATGGCACGGCGCCTGAAGGCACCGAGGCGGTCGATGTGTTTGTCGACGGTAGTCTGGATGCACTCTGGACGGATCCGGGCGTGGACTTCTATGTTGAAGGGGGTCAGAGCATCACCTCTACCACCGTATCTGACGGTGATCGCGGCGACGTCCTGGAAATAGCCTTCGGGGCCAGCGGTTTCGGTACCATGTACATTCAGTCAACGGACCCGCAGGATCTGAGTGCATACGCTGGCGGGAACCTCGTGTTTGATCTGAAGGTGGTGGATGCCGGAAACAACACTGATGGTTTCCTCGTCAAGGCTGACTGCATTTATCCGTGTACCTCGAATGAGCTGTCGGTACCGCTGCAGAACGACGGTGAGTGGCATACCGTATCGGTATCCATCGCGGACTTGACGTCGGGTTCGGGCTTTATCATCAGTCGTGTCAATACGCCCTTCAGCCTGTGGCCCGTTTCGGGTCAGCAGAGCAATGTGGTGTTCCGGCTGGATAATATCCGCTGGGAGCTGGCCGAATAACGATTTGCTCAGATGAAAAAAAGCCGCTCATCAAGAGCGGCTTTTTTTTGCCTGTTGTTCAGGTTTAGTGAGCACCCTTGTCTTTGCGGTACTCGGAAGGGGACATGCCCGTCAGGCGCTTGAAGAACCGGTGAAAAGCGGACTTGCTGTTGAACCCGGACTCCAACAGAATATCCAGAATGGTTTTTTCTGTGGCTTTCGGGTCGGCCAACAGTCGCTTGGCCTCCTCCACCCGGTAGGTATTGATGAACTCGAAAAAGTTGGTCCCAAAGTGTTTGTTGATCACTGAAGAAACCTCTTTTACCGGAAGATCCAGGCGAGCCGAGAACTGCTCAATGTTGAGGTTCTGCTGCAGATAGATCTTGTCGGTTTCCATCGCGGCCTTCACCCGGTCGATAGCCGATTCCGAGGGTTTATCCTCAGCCGGTGCACGGGTTTCCTCGGCTCGTGTTTCAAGCAATTGGTGGGCGTATATCAGGCTGTAGGTAAACAGGCCATTGATCAGGATAAAGGTAATGTAGTTATCGGCAATTCCCAGGTAGTCTGCGGTTTCCGGAGAAGTGTACTTTGCCAGAATGTGGACGATCATCGTCCAGGTCCAACTGGCGAAAAATCCCAGGGTCAGAATGTTCAACCAGCGCGGCTCGGTACTGGAGAAGTGGGAGTATTCGTCCTTGAGCTCGGAGCGGTATCGTTGCACGAGCGCCACGGCAGCGAAGGAATAGACCAGCGGAACCAGCTTGGCGGAATCCCAGAGGAAAGTGACCAGCCTCTCCGGCTGCTCATCGCCCATGGCCCAGAGGTGACGGAGGTCATTACTGTCTATGGCAAACAGGGCCATGATCAGACAGGTCACGAGCGCCGGCGCCAGGTGCACCAAGTGAGTGGGGCGGAGCGTAAACTGGGCGCGGGTAATGGAGGCTACATACAGGTACAGTGCCGGCCCTTTGAGCATGAGAGCGGCC
Organism: Marinimicrobium sp. UBA4209; assembly: GCF_002381585.1. Classification (NCBI taxonomy): domain Bacteria; kingdom Pseudomonadati; phylum Pseudomonadota; class Gammaproteobacteria; order Cellvibrionales; family Cellvibrionaceae; genus Marinimicrobium; species Marinimicrobium sp. UBA4209. The sequence continues at coordinate 48,776 of NZ_DFTP01000114.1, read as the reverse complement.
ATAAGGAAGTAAGGAATCCAGTACTGGTCAACGGTCGGTCCAATGTGGACCTGATCGTTCCAGAGGATCAGGGTGGTTGCGGAGCCTGTGGCAATGACCAACAGGAAAGCGCTCAAAAGGCGCCCGTACAGCCGGTTTTGTGCGGGCATGGCGGCCTGGAGCAGTGCCAGGAGTATGCTCTCGGCGACGGTCATCATCAATATGACGTCGTGGATATTGAAAATATAATCTTTCATGGAGTTGGGGTAGGGGACCTTGATTATTCTGGTGGCATACAGGCGCTAATCTGTCATATTTCCCACCATTGAGCAACCGAGCGGATCGAATCAGGATCTTGTCTTATAGACTAACAGCGGTTGTCTCAGGGTTGTGTTTATACCGCCCGGCAGCCAGAATTTGGTGCCAGTGTCCCTTAAAGGAGCCTCGTCCGTGACCTTATCCAAATCCGCCCCGGATTTTTCAGAGCTGCCCGAAATTTTGCCCTATCTTGCGTTTGATCCCGCGGAAGATGGAGCCAATGTCGGCGATGCGACCACTCGGGCTTATTTAAGGCACTACGGGCTGGATTTGGCGGCTGAATTTCCTGACGTGGCTCAGGGCGTTGGGCGGGTCCGCGTGGATCAGTGGGACATAGCCTGCCATTATTGGCTACCTCCGCAGCCACGGGGTCATCTGAGTATCGTGCATGGGTATTTCGATCACTCGGCACTGTACGTTCATGCGGTGCGATTTGCGCTCAGGCATAACCTGTCGGTTCTCACCTATGATCAGCCCGGCCACGGCTTGAGCTCGGGGCCGCGCCTGGTGATTGACAGCTTTGATCGCTATGCCGATGTCCTGCAGCAGCTGCTGGAGCGCTCCCGCCACCTGTTCGGCCCGACGCGATGTGCTCTGGGGCAGAGCATGGGAGGCGCCACGCTGCTTAACCACCTCTGGCGCCATGGGAACGCCCTGACCGGCCGTACCGCCCTGTTCGCGCCTCTGGTGCTGCCGCGCGGCTGGGGGCTCAGCCGGTGGCTCTATGCCCTGCTGCACCGCTGGGTGCGGGAGATTCCCCGGACGTTTATCGATAGCTCCCATGATGCGGACTTCAATCGCTTTCTGGCATCCGAGGACCCGCTGCAGTACCGACGCCTGAGTGTCGACTGGGTGGGCGCCATGAAACGTTGGGACGAGGTCTTCCGGAGTTGGCCGGTACGCAATGATGAACTATTGATGGTGCAGGGCACCGGGGATGACACCGTGGATTGGCAGTACAACTTGCAGCAGATCGGCCGCAAGTTGCCTAACCTGAGAGTGGAAATGCTGGAGGGCGCCCGTCACCATCTGGTGAACGAGACGCCCGAGTACCGCGACCCGGCCTTCGCCGCGGTCGAACGGTTCTTCTTCCAGTAGGTCGGATTAGCGAGGCGTAATCCGACGCAGGGTTTGAGCTTGTTGTGTCGGATTACGCTTCGCTAATCCGACCTACAGGGCTTTGGAGGTGCCAGTTCAGAACAGCACCCGACAGCGGATGGTGCCTTCAATTTCCCGCAGTTGCTTGAGCACTTCCGGGCTGTAGGGCGAGTAGATGTCCACTACCACGTAGCCGACCTTCTCGTTGGTCTGCAGATACTGGGCGGCGATGTTGATCTGATTGTCCGAGAAAATCCGGTTGATCGCCGACATCACGCCCGGTACGTTGCCGTGCACGTGCAACAGGCGGTGCGCGTCCGGGTGTCCGGGTAGCGCCACTTCCGGGAAGTTGACCGAGCTGGTGGTGGTACCGTTGTCCGAGTACATGATCAGCTTCTCGGCCACTTCCACCCCAATATTCTGCTGGGCTTCAACCGTCGAGCCGCCGATGTGGGGGGTCAGAAGGACGTTATCCAGGCCGCGCAACGGGCTGACGAACTCGTCGTCGTTACCTTTGGGCTCCACCGGAAAGACATCAATGGCCGCGCCGGCCAGCTTATCTGCCTTGACCGCCTCGGCCAGCGCGTCGATATCAATCACCGTACCGCGCGAGGCGTTGATCAGGATGGAGCCGGGCTTCATCTGCTCGAGCTGTTCGGCGCTAATCATGTTTTTGGTTGAGCCGGTTTCCGGCACGTGCAGGCTGACGATATCGGCGTGGTTGAGCAGCTCGTTCAGGCTGCGCATCTGGGTGGCATTGCCCAGCGGCAGCTTGGGAATGACATCGTAGAAGCAGACGTTCATACCCAGGCTCTCGGCCAGTACGCTCAACTGACTGCCGATGGAGCCATAGCCGATAATGCCCAGGGTCTTGCCTCGAATCTCGTAGGAACCCACGGCCGACTTCTGCCAGCCACCGCGATGGCAGACAGCGTTTTTCTCGGGAATTCCGCGCAACAGCAGAATCGCTTCGGCCAGCACCAACTCGGCCACCGAACGGGTGTTGGAGTAGGGCGCGTTGAACACCGCCACGCCGTGTTCCTGAGCGGCTTTCAGATCGACCTGGTTGGTACCGATGCAGAAGCAGCCCGCCGCGATCAGCTTATTGGCGTTTTCAAATACCTTGCGGGTCAGCTGGGTGCGCGAGCGCAGGCCGACGAAGTGGGCATCTTTGATGCGCTCGATCAGCTCGTCTTCAGCCAGCGCGGTCTTGAGGTAGTCGATGTTGGTGTAGCCGGCGGCATTGAGGGTGTCGACGGCGGATTGGTGGACACCTTCCATCAACAGAAACTTGATCTTGCTTTTGTCCAATGACTTTTTGCTCATGAACGCAGTCACCTCAGCGGATTCGGGTTGGCATTGACCCTGCGGGGGAGGGGATGAAAAAGGGCCCGCATAATACCACAAGTTCCTGCATAGGTGGGTTCGATCCAGTCCGGCCTGCCGTGTGTTATACCACTTCGAGACCCGCCGTGAATCCTTGACGTGAAGGGATTCACTAATGCCGCGATGGCATGGATGCCAAGGAGCGGCCCTTGGAGGCTTCTCATCGGCATCCATGCCTCAGAGAGTCTCGAAGTGGTATAACCCACGGCAGGCCTCAGTGCTAACGAAGACCAAAGGTTGGCGTAGGGCGCGGTAAGGCCGGAGGCCGCACCCGCCGTCAATACACGTGACGTTTCCGAGGGGCTCGACGATGGGTGACGGCGGATGCGCTTCGCTTATCCGCCCTACGCCACCATTGGGTGCTACCGGCACTGAGGGCCGATGTGTGGTGCACTCTTCCCGGACCGTGGAGCCGGGGACCGGCGATCCGAGCCTACAGGGATGTATGAACGGCGTGTCCGGGAAGAGTGCACCACACAGCGGGCCGGACGTGACCCAAACCACCTCAAAAGTGATCGCATCGTGTGTATTTGCGACAGATTATATCGATCAGTGCGGAAGGACTTCTGTGACAATCAACCGGTGGTTGCCGCTGTCGTCAGGTTGGTAAAACCAGCGCACCTCGGCGTCTTTGAGAGTCATGCCGTAGCGTCGGGTCGGGTCCGGCTTCTGGTATTGGGGGCGGGGGTCCTGCTGCAGAATCTGGCGCACGAGCGCCTCCCAATCCTCACCCGTGCGAGCACCCAACACCCGGCACCCGGCCTCCGCCTCCGGCATGAACACCACCTCCACCCACTCCGGGGCGCTATCCGCAAAGCGGTTCTCCGCCTCCGGCAGCGAATCCGTGTAGGGCACGTAAGGCTTGAGATCCAGCACCGGCGTGCCGTCGAGTAGGTCAATGCCCGACAACTCCAGCCACAGTTTGCCGCTTTCCTGCTTCACCCCCTCCAGCTTCACCACCGACAATCCGATGGGGTTGGGGCGCAGGGGCGAGCGGGTGGCGAATACGCCCAGACTGCGGTTACCGCCCAGGCGCGGGGGGCGGACCCGGGGGCGCCACTGGTCGCTCGGAGGGCGGTGAAACACGAACTGCAGCCACAGGTGCGAGCAGTGCTCCAGCCCCGCCAGCGCCTGAGGGTCGTTGTACGGAGGTAGCAGCTCGAGTTGGGCCCGGACCGCGGGGGCCAGGCCCGGCTGGCGCGGAATGCCGAACTTCTCCACAAAGGGGGAGCGAATGATGCCAATGGGGGAGAACGTGTAATCGGCCGTGTCGGTCATGGGTGAGGTCGGTTGGGGAGATTTGAGAACCTTGCCGGCATCCAGTAGTCTTAGCGGCTACCCGGATTGCTGCCGTATCCTGAACCTATGTTGAATCGCGCCGCCTCAAAACGCAATGCTCTCTGGTCGCTACTGGCGGCCGGACTGGTATTGGTCCTGTGCTGGAGCCAGCCTCTGGCGGCGGCCTCGCTGTGCCCGCTGAAGGCCGAGCTGTATGAGCGCTCGGTAGCGGAGCCCGAGTTTGCGCCCATCCTGAACGCCGATCTGGCGTCGATTCCCGTTGACCTCAACCCCGAGCACGGCGACTGCGATCTGACCGAACAGTGGCTGCAGAGCCAGGTGTTCCAGGCGGACCTGTTTCTGCCCACCTGTCTGCTGTTGCTCTGGCTGCTGATCGGGCTGGCGGCCGGTAAAGGGGGTCGCTGGCGTCTGTCCGAGCCCATTGTCCCGCCGCGTCGGCGGCATCTGCTCTTCTGTGTGTTTCGCGAATAGCGTCGATTGAACCGCTCGCCCGGCCGTACCGGGCGAGTTTGCACCCTATACGATCGATTCTGTTTGGAGACACGTTATGCTTTTCTCTCGATGGTTGATCTGGGCGAGCCTGTTGCTCGCCTGGGCGACCTCGGTCTCCGCCGCCCCGACCACGGGCTGGCTGAGTACCGAACAACACCCCGAGGCGCAGGTGCGCCTCTCTCTGACCGGTCAGCGGCACGACGACGGGCGCCTGAGCGCGCTACTCGAAGTGCGTCTGGACGGTGACTGGAAAACCTACTGGCGCTCGCCCGGTGAGGGGGGCGTGGCACCGGCCATGGACTGGTCCGGTTCGCGAAATCTCGAACGAGTCCGGTGGCGCTGGCCCGCGCCCGAGCGCTTTGACCTGATGGGCATCGACACGGTGGGCTATCGGGGGCAGGTGGGCTTCCCGTTGGAGATTCACCCCGAGCGGGCCGATCAGCCGATGCGGCTGCAGGGGCGCTTTACCCTGTCCAGTTGCACCGATATCTGTGTGCTGACCGATTACGACCTGACCCTGGATGTGGACCCCGATTCCCTCCAGCCCTTGGATGAGCAATTACACGTCTATAACCAGGCCCTGAGCCAAGTGCCCCGAGCTCTGCCGGGAATTGAGGTGACGTCTCTGGCGTGGGATGAAAGTTCGGGTTATCTGCGCGCCACCCTGGAGCGTCCGGCGGGCTGGTCCCGGCCGGATGTGCTGCTCGATGGCGACTTCCCGGGTGCCGATGAAACCCTGTTTCAGAAACCGCAGATCACCGTGCATGGCACCACCCTGACCGCCCTGTTTCAGCCGGAGTTCTGGGCCGAGGCGCCGGACTGGGTGGGGGAAACCCTGTCTCTGACCCTGCTCGATCAATCCCTGGCGGCGGAGTACCCGGTGACCCTGGAGGCGGCCAGCGCACCGATCGCGCCGGAGGCCGGGTTGGCCCTCTGGCAGATCATCGGTGTCGCGCTGCTCGGCGGCCTGATTCTGAACGCCATGCCCTGCGTGCTGCCGGTGCTGGGCCTGAAGTTGCACAGCCTGGTGGGCGCCTCGGGGCGGGATAGACGCCAGGTGCGGGGGCAGTTTCTCGCCTCGGCGCTGGGGATACTGGTGTCGTTCTGGCTGCTGGCGGCCTTTCTGCTGGTGCTGAAACTGACCGGTGGCGCTCTGGGTTGGGGCATTCAATTTCAGAGCCCCTGGTTTATTGGCCTGCTGACGGTGGTCACCTGGCTGTTCGCGTTGAATCTGTTGGGGCTGTTCGAGCTGCGTCTACCCGGCGGGCTGGGTAACTGGATGGCGCAACGGGGCGGCCATTCCTTGTGGGGCCACTTTGTCCAAGGCGTGTTTGCCACCTTCCTGGCCACGCCCTGCACCGCGCCCTTTCTCGGGACCGCCGTGGCCTTCGCCCTCGGCGCCAACGCCCTGCAACTGCTGACGACCTTTACCGCCCTGGCGGTGGGCATGGCGGTGCCCTGGTTGGCGATCGCCCTCTGGCCCGGTGTGGTGCGCTGGCTGCCCGGTCCCGGACCCTGGATGCACTGGCTCAAAGTATTGTTTGGCGCTCTGATGGGGGCCACCAGTGTCTGGTTGCTGAGTCTCTGGATGAACTTTTTAAGCGCTTTCGCGTTGGTTCTGGTTCTGCTGATACTCGCGCTGCCCGCTCTGTGGCTGGTTTACCGGCGCAAAGGCGGGCGGGCGCTGGGGGTCACTCTCGCCGCCGGTCTGCCGTCGCTGCTCGGTGTGGGTCTGCTCGGCAGTCTGGCGCTGGGGCACTGGGGTCAGCCGCTGCCCGAGGACCATGCCTGGGAGACCTTTGAGCGCGAGGCGATTGCGCCCGCGGTAGCCGATGGGCAGACGGTGTTTGTCGATGTGACTGCGGACTGGTGCATCACCTGTCAGGCCAACAAGCTGGGGGTGCTACGACAGGAGCCGGTTTATAGCGCCCTGGGCGAGTCGGATATCCGGCGCCTGCGGGCCGACTGGACCCGGCCGGATGAACGCATCAGTGCGTACCTGAAGGCGCAGGGGCAGTACGGTGTGCCCTTCAATCGCGTCTATGGGCCGGGCGCGCCGGAGGGCATCGACCTGCCCACCGTGTTGACCGCCGATCAGGTGTTGGCGGCGCTGGCTCAGGCGGGCGATCAATCCGAGTCTGGAGGGGCACCATGACGGCGACACCGGAACGATCAACACGGCGCTGGTTGGGCTGGCTGCGTCAAGTGGCGGTGTTTGTACTGCTGTTTGCCCTGGTCTCCACCCTGTCCGACGCCTGGCGCAGCCGATCGGTGCCGGACCAGGGCCTGCCGGACTGGCCCATGCATACCCTGACCGGAGAGACCGTCGACCTGGCGGCGCTCAGTGAGGAGCGCCCCGTGCTGGTTTATTTCTGGGCTACCTGGTGCGGCGTGTGCAAACTGGTGTCGCCCACCGTCGACTGGCTGGCCGAGGACCACACCGTGGTGTCGGTCGCCCTGACCTCCGGTGACAACCGTCGCCTGGCCCGCTTTATGAGCGCCAAGGGTTACGACTTCCCGGTGGTCAATGATCCCCGGGGCGAGCTCGCGCGCGCCTGGGGCATAGCCGCCACCCCCTCTATTGCGATTGTCCGCAAGGGCGAAATTTCCTCTTTTACCGTGGGCATCACCACACCGCCGGGCCTGTGGCTGCGGCTGTGGTGGGCCTCATAAATCCTGTTCTGGAGAACAATCATGATCATGACTTTTTTGAACCGTCTGAGCACCCTGGTGCTGGCCACTGTATTGCTCGCGCCGCTGGCGTGGGCCGACTCGCTGACCGAAACCCAGGAGGAACAGCTCAAAACCCTGGATACCCTGCTGCGGGATAATCCCGAGATCATCGACTCCCTGGTGACCAGCGTGCAGCGCCACCTGGAGCAACAGAAAAATTCCGCCACGGCCCTGGAGGATCAGCGCGAGTGGATGAACGATGCCCGTCACCCGGCGCTGGGGAATCTCGAAGGCGAGCGGGTGCTGGTGGTCTTCAATGACTACAACTGCCCGTTCTGTAAACGCCTGGAGCCGGTGCTGGCGCAAGCCATTGAGGAGTATCCCGACCTGAAAGTCATCAACGTCTTTCTGCCTTTGCGCCAGCAGAGCGTCGAGGGGCTGAATACCAACTCGGCGCAGTTTGCCATGCAGGTCTGGCAGGAGGCGCCGGGTAAGTTCCCCGAGGTCCATCGGCGCCTGATGGGCAAAAGTGGCATGCACACCGCCCGCTCCCTGCGCGATGTGGCCAAGGCCACGGAGACCGAAGCGCAGCTTGAGCGCAGTGCCGGCCAGGGTGCCCAGGTGCAGGAAAACTACGGCGTCTTCACCGGCCTTGGGTTGCGCGGCACCCCGAGCCTGGTGGCGGGGGATGAAGTGGTGCCCGGGTTTGTGCCCTATGAGCGGCTGAAACCGCTTCTGGAGCAGGCCCGCTAAGCACTGAGACCCGCTACCTTGCCAGCATGCCATGGATCGCTTAGGCTCATCGCACTATTGAGGCGAACAAAGGGATTCAATCATGCTGGCAAGCCTGTGGGTGGCGGTGACGCTGTTGGTACTGCTGACCGTTCTGCCCGTGTTGCGGCACGATCGCTGGTGGATTCGGGGGCTGGATTTTCCGCGTTTACAGCTGGCCTTGTTAGCGTTGCTTCTGGTGCTGCTGCCCTGGTGGTTGCCACCTTCGGACGCCGGGCACAGCTGGGCCATGGCGTTGATCAGCGCGGCCTGTTTCGCCTATCACGCCTGGTGGATCCTGCCCTACACCCGCCTGCATCCCAAAGAGGTTCGCGGCGTGGGTTCGTTGAGTGAGTCGGATCGGGCCAACCGAATCGCCATCATGACCGCCAATGTCCTCACGCCCAATCGCCAGGCCCAGCGATTGCTGTCTCTGGTTAAGGAGCATCAACCCGACCTTCTCGTGACCCTGGAGTCCGACCGCTGGTGGCAGCAACAGCTCGATGTCCTCGAAACGGATTATGCCTACACCATCAAGTGCCCCCTCGATAACCTCTACGGTATGCACGTCTACTCCCGCTATCCGTTGGAGAATGTGGCAATTCAGTTTCTGGTGGAAGATGATGTACCGTCCATGCACGCCGAAGTGGTGTTGCCCTCCGGTGAACGAATTGTGGTGCATTGCCTGCATCCGGCGCCGCCGAGCCCGACCGAAAATGAAACCTCTTCGGAGCGCGATGCGGAGCTGCTGGTGGTGGGTCGCAGTGTGGCGGAAAGTGATTCACCGGTGATTGTGACTGGCGACCTGAACGATGTGGCCTGGTCCGCGACCACCCGCCTGTTCCGCAAAATCAGTGGCCTGTTGGATCCACGTATCGGGCGGGGCATGTGCAACAGTTTTCACGCCAAGGTTCCGTTGTTGCGCTGGCCTCTGGATCACCTGTTTCACAGCGAGCACTTTGTGCTGGAAAACCTCCGGCGTCTGCCGGCTTTTGGTTCAGACCACTTTCCGGTGTTGGTGCGTCTAGTCTATCGCCCCAACGCACGGCCGCAAGAAGGGCTGGACGCCGATCGGGAGGATCGGCAGTGGGCCCGGGAAAAAATGGCCGAGGAGTCGGTCACGCCCGGTGAGGTGCACCGCCCGGAAGTGGCCATGCCCAAATAGCGGGCCCTCGTTAGACTCAGGCCTCTCCGCCGTGCCGGTTCAGGCCCATCTTTTCGAAGGCCTGATACAGCTTAGCCAGGGTGATGGGCTTGCCCAGATAATGGTTCATGCCCGAGGCGAATACCTCTTCACGGTGTTCCTGCAGGGCGTGGGCGGTCAACGCCACAATGGGAATCGCCGGACGGTTGTGATGGCGCTCGTGCTCGCGGATGCTGCGGGTGGCTTCAAAGCCATCCATTTCCGGCATTTCGCAATCCATCAGGATCAGGTCGTAGCTTCCCCGGCAGGCGGCCTCATAGGCGGCCAGGCCGTCTTCCACCAGCCGCGCGTCGATACCCATCTTGCCCAGCAACCCATTGATCACCATCCGGTTGACGGCATTGTCTTCAGCCACCAGCACCCTCAGGTGGGCGAATTGCTGATAGTCGGTGGGCGTCGGCACCTGGGTGTTCTCATCCTCCAGGTTTTCGCCCAGCATGCTGATCAGCCGGCGGCGTAGGCTGCGGGCAGAAAACGGTTTGTGCAGCACACTGTGAATGCCCAGGTTCGCCAGATTCTCGGGCTCGGCGCCGAGCTCTCCCGCATCAAGCAGCAGTCGGGGAATGTCCTGGGCGATCGAATCGCCTTTGAGCTGTTCGGCTAGCGCAATGCCCTCCATGTCATCGAGCTGGCTGCCGATGGCAATAAAATCGATGGCTTTGTTCTGCTCGTTCATCCCGTGCAGCCGAGCGATGGCGTCGGCCCCGGACGCAATGCAGTCCAGAGTCATACCCCAACGTTTGCAGTGGCGGGCGAGGAAGTCCCCCAGGCGTGGGCTGGGGTCGACAAACAGCAGCCGGCGCCCCTTGAGTATGGCCAGCGCTTTCTCCTCCTGTGCCCTCTGGCGGTCCGGCATGGACTCGAAGGCGGCCGTAAACCAGAAGCGGGCGCCCCGCCCCTTCTCGCTCTCGACGCCGATGGTGCCGCCCATCAATTCAGCCAGGCTTTTACAGATGGCGAGACCGAGGCCGGTGCCGCCGTATTGCCGGGTGGTCGATGTGTCTTCCTGATTGAACGAGTCGAACAGGTGGGTCTGCGAGGAGCGCGCAATCCCGATGCCAGTATCCTGGATGGAAAACAGCAGCCGCGGTTGCTCGTCGGTGTAGTCCTCGGCCCGGCAGACTTCCAGCACAATGTGTCCCTTGTTGGTGAACTTGAAGGCATTGCCAAGCAGGTTGATCAGAATCTGGCGCAGCCGGGTCGGGTCGCCTTTGAGTTTGCGGGGAACATCCGGGTCCACGCCACCCATCAGTTCGATACCCTGCTTGTTGGCGGTTGCACCAAACAGGCGCAGGCAGTCTTCAATCAGGTCCTCCAGATCAAAGGCGGCCACTTCGAGCTGCATTTTGCCTGCCTCGATTTTCGAGTAATCGAGGATGTCGTTGATGATTTCCAGCAGGGTTTCCCCGGAGCGGTGAATCACATCCAGGTAGTGTTTCTGGTTGTCGTTCAGGGGCGTGTCCCGCAGCATGTCCAACATGCCGATCACCCCGTTCATGGGGGTGCGGATTTCGTGGCTCATGGTGGCCAGAAACTGGCTCTTGGCCCGGTTGGCATCTTCGGCGGCCAACTTCTGGCGCTCGTTGCGGGCCTTCTCCTCCCGCTCGTGCAGGAGCGCCAGCTCCATCGCCTGACGCTGCTCGATATCCTCGAGCAGCGTTTCCCGCATGTGATTGATCGCCTCCACGACATTGTCCAGCTCGTCGGGGTTGTCATCCGGCTTGATGCGTTTCAGGCGCAAGGGGGTGGTCAGGTTATCCAGGTGGAGCTGACGGGCGTAGTGGGCGATGGTTTCCATATGGCGGGTCAGCAGGGTGTACACCAACCACAGGATGAAAAACGAAATGATCAGAGTTTTGGTGCCCTGTACGCCGGCGATAAACAGCGTGCGTTGCCACAGTCGGTCATAGATGTTGGTCAGGCTGGCGGTAATCTGCAGGGTGCCCAGCTCTTGCCGGGGTGTGCTTTCGTCCTGATAGACCAGGGGGTATTCCTTGATCAGATACTGGTTGGGACGCGCTTCAATATCGGCCTGGGTCGTGCCCTCCTTGTACTCGATCAGGGTCTGCTCGGCGTTATTCCAGTCGCGCCAGGAAACGCTCACCTGCACCACGTCTTCTACATCCAGCACACTGTCGATCTGAATCGACAACTGATCCTGGTCAAACCCCCACAGGCTTTTGGTGATGCTCGCCAGGGTGCTGACGCGGACCTGATCCAGGCGCTCTTCCAGTGCCGACAGGTCGTCGTGAAAGCTTGAGTAGAGTTGCATCAGGATGGCCACCAGAGTGATGGCCGAGCTGCTCAGGATGATCAGCCCGAGCAGGCGGGTGGCGATGGGGTTTTCGCGTGTGTAGCGAATCAGTCGCAGCATGAAGGTCGGTCACTGGCAGAGTGGGCGAAGCGCTCGCACTAAGTGTAGCACTTCACCCTCTGGCCGGTTACCGCTTTTGACTGAGCTGGACCTCCAGGTCCTCCAGTGAAACACCTTTGGTCTCGGGCATCAGGTAGCGCACGAACAGCAGTTGCAGCACCATCATGACAGCGAAGAAAGCAAATAGCGGTGCCCCGCCGAGGGTGCCGGCAAAATACGGAAAGCTGAACGCGACCAGGGCGGCAAATACCCAGTGAGTGCCCGAGCCCAGGGACATGCCGTAACCGCGGACGCTGTTGGGGAAGATCTCGGCAATAAAGACCCAGATGCAGGCGCCCTGACCGATTGCGTGGGAGGCGATAAACACAAAAATCAGCAGCGGCACCAGGCTGCCACCGAAGGCTTCCAGATGAAAAATCAGGGCCAGGCTAGTCAGTGACAGAATGTAGCCAAAGGAGCCAATGTACATGAGAAAGCGCCGCCCGAAGCGGTCGATCAGCGCCAGACCGATCAGGGTAAAGACCAGGTTCACCAGCCCGAGTCCGGCGGAGGACAAGAGCGCGGCACTGCTCTCCATGCCCGCCATGGAAAAAATGCGCGGCGCGTAATAGATCACCGCGTTGATGCCGGACACCTGATTGAAAAACGCAAACAGAAAGGCGAGCAGAATCGGCCAGCGATAACGGCCGGACAGAAACTCCCGGAGCTCGCTGCCCTGCGCCTTCTGTTTGTGGCTGTGCTCAATCTCCGCCAGGGCCTGCTCGACCCGGCTGGGGTCGATCATCGTGAGCACTCGGCGAGCCTCGTCGTGGGCGGCGCGCCGGGTGATCAGCCAGCGGGGGCTGCGGGGCACAAACAGAATCAGAATCACAAACAGCAGGGCGGGCACCACTTCCACGCCCAGCATGATGCGCCAGTCGCCCCCGGCACTGGCCACACCGTAGTTGGACAGATAGGCACACAGGATGCCGAACACCAGGTTGAACTGAAACATGGCGGTCAGGCGGCCGCGCAGACCGGTGGGGGCGATTTCCGAGATATATACCGGGGCGGCCACTGAGGAGGCGCCCACGCCGAGCCCACCGAGAAAGCGGAACAGCATCAGGCTGTAGGCATCGGGGGCGAGGGCCGAGCCGAGTGCCGAGACCAGATACAGGACTCCAATCCAGAACAGGGTTATCTTGCGCCCGTAACGGTCGCAGGGAATGCCGCCAAAGATGGCACCGATGACCGTACCGGCCAACGCCGATGAGACCATCAGGCCGATCAGGGCATCCGAGAGCGCCCACTGTGCCTGGATGGCCTGTTCCGCGCCGGAAATGACGGCGGTATCAAACCCGAACAGGAAGCCGCCCAGCGCGACGGTGAATGACCAGAACAGCAGTCTGGCGTGATTGATGGTACGAGTCATGGAATCGGTCCGTTATTACTATTATGAGAGGTCGGTCTGTAACCGGTATCATAGTCCCTGATACGGGAAATCACCAGTTTCTGTTGGCCCCATGGGCTATCAGGGTTCGTCCGTTTGGGCAAAGGGCACGTACACTGGTCACACTATCGAACTTCAGGAGTGACCCACCATGTTGAGCTGGCTCAAGTCAGACCCCCGTAAAAAGCTGCAGAAAGCCTACGAACAGCGCCTCAAGGACGCCATGCTCGCCCAGCGCAGTGGCGATATCAAAACCTACTCTTTATTGACCGAAGAGGCCGAGGGGATCTATCAGCAGATCAAAGCCCTGGAAGCCGACAGCAGCCGCTAGCAGAATGAAACACTAAAAAGCGGCCAGCACGTCGTTGAGAAACCGACGCCCGAGGTCGGTCGTACACAGGCGCTTGTCCTTGGGATGTACCAGTCCCTTGCGTTCCAGGTCGCGCCAGGCCGGGTCCAGCCTGGACAGAGGTAGACCGGTGTACGCCTCGAATGCTTGCGCCGGTACGCCTTCGTTCAGGCGCAGAGCATTGAGCAGGTAATCCAGTGGCAGGTCCTCGGGCTTGAGGGTCTCCTGCCCGGCGAGCATCGGGTGCTCCGCGTTCGCGGGCGTGGTCGAAGCAGCGGCGGCCCGCTCAAGGTAGTGAGCGGGTAAGCGGGTTTTCCAGCGCCGGGTGATGTCGCCGCGCTCGGGATGGGTCACTTTCCCGTGGGCGCCGGCACCGATGCCCAGATAATCCCCATAGGTCCAGTAGTTGAGGTTGTGCCGGGCGGGCTTGCCGGGCTGGCAATAGGCAGATACTTCATACTGGCCGTAGCCCGCCTCGGCCAGCAGGGCTTCGCCGGCCTGCTGGATATCGGCCAGGGTATCCTCCACCGGCAACAGCGGGGGCGCACTGTAAAAATGGGTGTTGGGCTCGATGGTCAACTGATACCAGGACAGGTGCTCGGGGGCCAGTTCAATGGCCTGTTGCAGGTCGGCACAGGCGGCCGCGGTGCTCTGCTCTGGCAGCCCGTGCATCAGGTCGAGGTTGATATTGTCGAAGCCGGCCTGCCGGGCCATGGCCACGGCGGCCAGCGCTTCATCGCGACCGTGAATACGGCCCAGCTTGTGCAATTGCTCGGCCTGAAAGCTCTGCACCCCGATGGACAGCCGGTTCACCCCGGCGCGGCGATAGGCACTGAAGCGCGCCTGCTCGAAGGTGCCGGGGTTGGCTTCCAGGGTAATCTCCGCATTGGAGGCCAGTCCCACCGTCTGATCGACGTTTTCCAGAATCCGACCAATCGCCTCGGCGGAAAACAGGCTCGGCGTGCCCCCGCCGAAAAATACCGTCTGGATGGCGCGCCCCTGAGCCAAATCAGCCTCGGCGGCCAGGTCGGCCCCCAGGGCGGCGACGTACTCTGCCTCGGGTAGAGCGTCACCGGCCTGGTGCGAGTTGAAATCGCAGTAGGGGCATTTGCGGACGCACCAGGGAATGTGAATGTAGAGCGAGAGCGGGGGGAGGCGCATGGCAATCCGGCGGTTCACTAAAAACAGGCCGTCACTATACCATGACCTCCGCCTCCCTTACCTCCGCCGCTCTTGTCTCGGAAGGGCGGAAGTCTAATCTGCCTCGCTGTTCGTCGTTGCCAGTGTCTGCCCGGAGGGCGCCAGGTGCTCATCCAGAAATGCCAGTACCTCCTCGATCAGCATCTGGCGCACCGGCTCCTCACCGTAACTGTGGCCAGTATCTTTCAGCGGCAGGTACTTCACCGGTTTGTTGGCCGCCTGCAGTTTTTCCAGCATCAGCTCTGATTGCTCAATCGGCACAATCTCGTCTTCTTCCCCGTGGACCAACAGCACCGGGGCGCTGATACCACTGGCGAAGTTGGCGGGCGAGTGAGCGGCCAAGCGCTCCGGGGTGAAGTAGTTTTTGGCGATAGAGCGAGAGAAGTATTCGATGACCCAGTGGTCTTCGCCCAGGTCCTTCTCTTCATGTTCCAGCATGGCGTTCAGGTCGCTGACCCCATGTATGGAAATGGCACAGCGATACAGATCGGGGGTAAAGGCTGCGCCCGCCAGGGCTGAGTAACCGCCGTAGCTGGCGCCGGCAATGCAGACCCGGTCCGGATCGATAAAGCCGACGTTGCTCAGGGCTTTTACCGCATCGGATACGTCATCCTGCATGGCTCGGCCCCACTCGCCCAGACCGGCCGCCCAATGCTCGTATCCGAAGCCGTAAGAGCCACGGAACTGGGGCTGAATGACGGCATAGCCACGGGCGGCAATCGACTGAACCAGCGCGTCGAATTCCTGGCGATCGTAAGATTCCGGCCCCCCGTGTGGTAGCACAACGGCGGGCAGGTTTTCCGGGTTGGCGGCGTGAACCCGCGGAATGGTCAGCAAGGTGGGAATGACCAATCCGTCCCGGGCTTTGAACTCAAAGGGTACCGAGGGTTGCACTTCGGCTTCGCTGATACCGGGATAGGCACTCAACAAAAAACGCACCGGTTGATTTTTCTGCGACAGGTAAAACTCGCCGGCGGTGGAGGGCCCCTCCAGATACAGCACCAGATTGTTCAGCTCGGAGTCGGCGTTGACCACATAAAGGGAGTGACCCTTGAACTGTGCCTGAAGTTTGCTCACCCGATCATTCAGCACGGCATCAAAAAAGTGGTAGCTGGGGTTAAAGCCCGCGTAGGTGATGCCAATCGCGACCCGCTCGGCGTTGAGACGGACGTTGGCGATGTCGCTATCGTTGCGGTTGAGGTCGAGCCGTTCCTGCTTGCCACTGTT
The DNA here is from genome assembly GCF_002381585.1 of Marinimicrobium sp. UBA4209. Classification (NCBI taxonomy): domain Bacteria; kingdom Pseudomonadati; phylum Pseudomonadota; class Gammaproteobacteria; order Cellvibrionales; family Cellvibrionaceae; genus Marinimicrobium; species Marinimicrobium sp. UBA4209. The sequence goes on along the minus strand of NZ_DFTP01000114.1, from coordinate 32,977 downwards.
CAGGTTCAATCGGTAATACTCGAGTCGACCGGTATCCCAGTCCTCCTTGAGCATCACCAGTGATTGCTGATCCGGTGTTTCTCCGATAAACGAGGCCACGGTGCGCGGCGAGTTGTCCGAATAGATAACCCGCCAGTCATCGCCGTCACGCACCAGAATCTCGTGCTGATAGTCGTCTTCGTTGTAACGCTCCTGCGCCAGGACTTTTCCGTTGCGCCCGACGAACCAGTCCACGGTATAGGAGTGGCCATCTTCCAGGACCTTGGGATTGCGCGGTTTCTCAATATCGACTTCGAGCAGGGCGTAATCGGGTTGTCGATCGGTTTTGGAGCGGGGCACATAGGCGGGCATGTACAACTTCCGGCCGTCGTCGGAAATCCCGAGAATTCGCCCCAGGCCCTGCTGGCCGGCGTAGATGACATGGCCCGGGCGCAACAACTGTTCGATGTCGCCGGTCTCGACGTTCAACGCATAGGCGGTACTGATTTCGTTACGGCCCCGAAAGCCCATCAGACGGGTTTCCTTGGAGGCGACCATGATCAGGTATTGGTCGCTGACAAAATGCAGCCGCCGCGGGTCCATTTCCCCGACGTGGGCACCGGTGATGTTTTTTCCTTCCTTCAGGGAATGAACCAGAATCAGGTCTTTATCGCCATCCCGGGTACGAAACGCCAGAAGTTCACCGTTGGGCGAAATGGCGACCATTTCCCGGGAAGGGTCGACACCGTAGAGAGAGGCGAGCTGTTCCAACTCCGGTGAGTCTGCGGCGGTTGGAAGCGCAAGTAGGGTGAGCAAGGCGATAGAGCAGACCCTGAGTATGGAGAGAGCGTTGAACAGGAGTGAATCGGCGCGAGTGCCGGAGAGAGTTTTCATCATGAGTACAGCCCGTCCTTCTTGAGCAGATGTGAATGTCACGACGCCATTACGGTCGGCATCACGTCTACTGCTCCATGACGGGGCGCCTCAACCCTGGCGTTATTATTAGTACGACAATTGGGATTACGCCACAGGTTGGCGTGAATTTCAATTGCCAATTGTCCGTTTGCGTGCGGGGCGTCAGGACGCCCCGTTGGTCAGCCCGGCGAGCAGCGCCCGGGTGGCGATGGCCCGGTGGCTGATTTTGCCTTTTTCTTCTTTGCCCAGCTCCGCTGCGCTGCACTGACGTTCGAGGACCTGAAACAGGGGGTCGTAGCCAAAGCCGCCCTCACCCTTGGGTCCGGTGCGGATGCGCCCGCGCCACTGGCCCTGAGCGATCACCGGGGTGGGGTCTTCAGCGTGGCGCATCAACACCAGCACACAGTGATAGCAGGCGCCGCGCTCGGCCTCGGGGACGCCCTCGAGTTCCTGCAGCAAGCGAGCATTGTTATCGGCGTCGGTGGCCTTCGGGCCAGCGTAGCGAGCCGAGTAGATGCCGGGGCGGCCATCCAGAGCATCCACAGACAGACCTGAGTCATCGGCCAGGGCCGGCAGGCCGGTTTGGGCGCTGGCGTGGCGCGCTTTCAGGATGGCGTTCTCGACAAAGGTCAGGCCGGTTTCCTCGGCGCTGTCGAGTCCGAACTCGCCCTGGGAGAGGACCTGATAGCCGCAATCGGCGAGCAGTTGTTGAAACTCTTTCAGTTTGCCGGGGTTGCCACTGGCGAGTACCAGTTTCTGCATGCATGCTCCTCAGTGGATGGTGAAATTACTTTTCAATGTACAGCTTTTGGCTGAAGCGCAGTTCGAAGCTCTGCTCGGCGCCCTCGGGCTGAATGGTAATCCGGAAGTTGTACATCTCTTCATTGAGATGGCGCACCGGAGCGATGTAGTAAGTCGTGTCGCCTTCGCTGATCTCTTTGAACTCGAGGGTCTGGCTCTGTTGTAACAGATTGTTGGCGGTACCACTCAGTCTGGCGGGTAGGCCCAATCCTCCGTCGGCGCGGGCAATGCTGACGTTGACCAGGGCCCGGTCTTCACTGCGCACCAGATTGTGCACGCTGGCGATGTCGGGCAATACGAAGGTGCTGTTGAACACGCTGTAGTACACCTGGTAATCACCAAAGCGCTCCGAGCCACTCTGGGCATGGGTCAGGGGCGACAGTAGCAGCGCTAGCAGGGCGGTCAGGGACAGCAGGCGTGACATGTGGGTTCTCCGGCTTCGAATGACAAGGGTTCGGACGCGAGCACGACCAGGAGAAAGTCTACCTTACTCGGTGGGTCTTTGGCATAAGGTTGGAATACAAAAAAACGGGGCCGTCTGGCCCCGTTATCGATGCGTGTTGGTCTGCTCCGTTTTAGGAGTCCTGTTCAATACGCGCTGTCAGCTCCGCCTCAATCTGGCTGCGCAGCTCTTCGCTCTGACCGGCCTGGTTGGCGATCTGCTGGTACTCAGAGATGGACAGACCGGAATCGCTCACTGCTTCCTGCATCTTGGTCTGGGCTTCCTGCTGCAGTTCGGTGGCTTTCTCGGGATCTTCCACCGCCTGAAGCTTCTGAGTGTACTCCTGGTTGATGCCCTGAACCGCCATGTAGGCGTCCACGAAGCTTTCCACCTGGTTTTCGCTTACGTCCATTGCTTGAGCCTGAGGCTGGGCCTGCGGGGCTTGCGCTTCGCCCTGGGCGGAAACGGTCGCTGCACCGAACAGCAGACCAACAGACGCCAGCAGAGCGAGTACGGGATGTTTGATGGTACGCATAAGTTTCTCCTCACAGTGAAACAGAGTGTGGGTTTTCAAAAACCCGTTAGTTGTGTTGCGTACCCGGGTTTATCGCAACGCCCGTGCCAGAAGTCCAAAAAATTTATAACGCTTTGATCTGTATGGGTTTTGTTTAGGTTGCGGCCTGCTGTGTGTGGACTGGGTCACTGTGCCCTTTCGCTCATGTGCCAATTTGACTCACCCTTGAGTGTGTCGGATGGGCGCAAGCTGCTCAGAGAGGCAAATTCACGCGTCGGTTTCCAGCCAGCGGTAGAGGGTGCGGCGACCGATGTTGAGAATATCGGCGGCGCGCTTTTTGTTGCCGTCCACCTGATCGAGCACATAGTGGATGTAACTGCGCTCCACTGCATCCAGCGACACCAGCTCGCCCTCGCCGGTGGGGGGCTGCCAAGAGTCGCCGGAGGCGGGCTCCGGGGTTGGCGTGGCCTGGTGAATCCGCTCGGGCAGGTGTTCGGGCCCGATCAGGCGCTCCGAGCAGAAAGTGACCGCACGTTCGATGATATTGGACAGCTCGCGCACATTGCCCGGGAAGGGGTAGCGCTTGAGCAGGTTGAGCGCCTCGCCACTCAGGCCGTCCACCGGTTGCTGACGGCGCTGGTTGAACTGGTGCACCATGTGCGCGATAAGCCGCTCCAGGTCATCGCCGCGTTGGCGCAGTGGCGGCACTTCGATGGTGAAGGTTTCCAGCCGGTAGTAGAGATCCTCCCGAAAGCGCCCCTCGCTGACCTCATCGGGCAGCTCCCGGTTGGTGGCGGCGATGATGCGCACGTTCAGGTCCTGTTCGGTGTTGCTGCCCACTGGCCGCACCCGACCGTCCTGCAGTACCCGCAGCAGGCTCGATTGCATCTCCATGGGCATTTCGCCGATCTCATCGAGCATCAGGGTGCCGCCGTCGGCGGCAGCAAACAGGCCGCGCCGGGCCTTGCTGGCGCCGGTAAAGGCGCCCGCGGCATGGCCGAACAGTTCACTTTCCAGCAGGTTGGCGGCAATGCCGCCGCAGTTGAGCGCAATGAATGGGCCATCCCGACGATCGCTTTCCCGGTGAATGGCGCGGGCTACCAGCTCCTTGCCCACGCCACTCTCTCCGGTCACCAGCACCGGGCCGCCGGCCTGGGCTACCTGCTGTATCTGGGTGAACAGTTGGCGCATGCGCGGGCTGCGCCCGATCATGCCGTGAAACTCGCCCTGATCCAGCAGGCGCCGATAGTAGCTCAGCTCCTGCTCCAACTGTTGGCGCTGTAGAGTGCGGGTGATGGACAGGGTAAAGTGGTCCAGGTCCAGGGGTTTGGTCAGAAAGTCATCGGCGCCGCGTTTGAGGGCATCCACCGCCTGATCGATGGTGCCAAAGGCGGTGATGGCGATAAAACTCGGGCGGACGGGCAACTGACGCAACTCTTCGAGCAGGTCCAGACCGTTGCCATCGGGCAGATGCAGGTCGCTGACCACCAGTTTGGGCGCCTCCTCGCTCAGCCACTGCCGGGCGCTGGCCAGATCCCCCTTGCCGGCACAGCGGTGACCGGCATCGGTGAGCTCTTCCAGCAACAATTGACGCAAGTCCGGGTCATCCTCGATCACCAGAATGTCCACGGGAGCGGCACTGGGGGTGTCAGGCATTGGGAGTTACCTCAGGTGCGTTCAGGGCGGACGGCGAGTCGGCCGGGGGCTGAAAGGGGATGGTCAGATCAAAGCGGGCCCCGCCGAGCTCGCTGGTGCCGATGTCGATACGGCCACCGTGCTCGGTGACCACGGCGTTGACCACTGCCAGCCCGAGCCCGGTGCCGACCCCCACTGGCTTGGTGGTGACAAAGGGTTCGAGCAGCTGTTCGCGTATCGAGGGGTCGATGCCCGGGCCGTTGTCCTCCACCACGAGCTGCACGGCGTCGGCCGTGCAGTGCCAACTCAGCCGGACGAGGCCGTTGGGGGTGGCCTGCACGGCGTTGCGCAGCAGGTTGATCAGTGCCTGCTCCAGGCGCAGGCGATCGGCATTGAGTGCGGGGCAGGGGGCCTCGGACGCCTGAACCTGGATGTCGACCACCTGTTTGCGACGCTCCTCTTCCACCTGCTGCAGGGAGGATTGCATCAGATCGGTCAAGCGGACTTCCCGGTGCTCGGGGGTCACCGGGCGGGCAAAATCCATCAGCTGGCGGATGATCCGCTCCATGCGCTGCAGCTGCTGGCGGATGTCCTGCAGGGTTTTGGCATCCTCGGGGGTTGCTCGGCGCAGGGCGCGCTGGGCCTTACCGTCGGCCACGCTCAAGGGGGTGCCCAACTCGTGCGCGACCCCGGCGGCAAAACGTCCGATGGCGGCCAGTTTTTCGGCTTGGTGTAGCTGGTGTTTGAGTTGGTATTCCCGTTCCCGACGAGTGGTGATTTCCCGCTCGGAGGCGACGATGCTGTCGAGCATCCGATTGATGCCTTCGGACAGGAAGCGCAGCTCGGTGGGGCCCTCGGTATCCAGGCGATGGTCCCGGCGGCCGCTGGCGACGGTGGCCATACCGCTCCCCATGGACTGGATGTGGCGACCAATGGCGCGCTGATAGCCGATCCACACCAGAATCAGCACCAGCAGGGCCGAACCGGCCAGAATGCTGATCGCCCGGGTACGGAAGGCGCGAATCTGTTGGACGAAGTCGCTGCCTCGCCGGGTGACCTGGAGTAACCCGTGGATCCGCCCCCCACTGTCGGTCAGGGGCATGAAGTAGGAAAATACCGCCTCACCACCGATTTCCTCAAAGGCGCTCTGCTCGCTGCCCCGGGAGGCGAGGCTGGCGGCCTCAATGTCCTGTACCTGTACGTTGCTCGGGCCCTGGGCGGTGATGCGGTTGCCCTGCTCGTCGTAGACATAGACGCCGTACACCCGACCGATATCCCCCGCCGAGGTCACGGTTCGACGCAGGGTTTCCTCGTGGCCATTTTCCAGTGCGTAGCTCAGGGGGCGGCGAATGGAGCGGGCGATCAGCTCGATTTCCTCCTCCATATCGGTTTCCGCTGTCTGCTCCAGTTGGCGCAGGCTGAAGCCGGCGGTGGTGATCATGATCAACAGAAAGGGCGCGAGCACAAACGCCAGCAGCGCGGTGCGGATGTTGTACAGACCGAAGGGCTGTCGCAATCCCATGGAGGCTGACTCCCGGTTTGGGGGTGGCTGAAGCGAAGACCGGTCTACTGACCGGCCCGGTCACCGAGGCGCAGGTGGTAAATCGCGGTCTCGCCAAACAGGTTGGGCGATACATCCTTGAGAAAGTTCGGCGACGCTTCGTTGACCACCTGGCGGTGCAGCACGGTGATGCCTTTGTCCCGGCAGAGCACCTCGAAATCCCGGAAGGTGCAGAAATGGATGTTGGGGGTATCGTACCACTCGAAGGGCAGCAGGTCGGACACCGGCATGCGGCCACGCACCGCCAGGTGCCAACGGGCTTTCCAGTGGCCAAAGTTGGGGAAGGTGACGATGCACTCCTTGCCCACCCGGAGCATTTCATCCAGCACTTTATGGGGGTAGTGCATGGTCTGGATGGCCTGAGCCATGATCACGGTATCGAAGCTCTGGTCGGCGAAATTGCCCAGGCCGTCATCCAGGTTCTGCTCAATGACGTTCAGGCCCTTGTCGATGCAGGCGTTGATCTGGTCGGCGCCGATCTCCAGGCCGTAGCCGGAGGTGTTCTTGGTCTCCTGCAGATACTTGAGCAGGGTGCCGTCGCCGCAGCCCAGGTCGAGAATGCGGCTGCCCTCGGCAATCCAGTGCTGAATTTCGGTCTGGTCGAGTCGCATGGGGGCTCCGTTCATGCCTTGGCCTCCTGGCGCTGCGCGTCCCGGGCCACGCCCGCCATGTAGCGGGTGAAGGCCTCCCGGTAGCGTTCGCTGGGCAGCAGGAAGGCATCGTGGCCGTAGGGCGAATCAATGGCGGTGTAGGTGACCGGCTGGCGGGCGCCGAGCAGAGCGTCGACAATTTCCCGGGAGCGCTGGGGCGAGAAGCGCCAGTCGCTGCTGAAGGACACCACAAAAAACCGGCAGCGGGCCTCGGCAAAGGCCTGGACCGGATTGTCGTCGTATTCCCGGGCCAGGTCGAAGTAATCCAGCGCTCGGGTAATCAGAATATAGCTGTTGGCATCGAAGTTATTGGCAAAGCTGTCGCCCTGGTAGCGCAGATAGCTCTCCACCTGAAACTCCACCGGATCGTGCTGACCGCGCACAAAGCTGCCGCTGCGCAATTCCCGACCGAATTTCTCGCCCATGGCGTGATCGGACAGATAGGTGATATGGCCAATCATACGCGCCACCGCCAGCCCGCTGCGGGGCAGGGTGTTGTGCTCCAGATAGCGCCCGTCAAGGAAGTTCGGGTCGGACATGATCGCCTGCCGGGCGGTTTCGTTGAAGGCAATGTTCTGGGCGCTCAGCTTCATTGCCGAGGCGATCACTACCGCGTGACCCAATCGGTCCGGATACTCCAGAGCCCAGCGCATCACCTGCATGCCGCCGAGACTACCGCCGACGATGGCGGCCCAGCGTTCAATGCCCAGCGCATCGGATAAACGGGCCTGACTCTCGACCCAGTCACGTACCCGCAGCATGGGAAAATCCGGTCCCCAGGGCTTGCCGGTGGCCGGGTTGGTGCTGCGCGGGCCAGTGGAGCCGCTGCAGCCGCCGAGGTTGTTGGGGCAGACCACAAAAAACTTGTTGGTGTCGATGGCTTTGCCCGGGCCGATGTAGTTGTCCCACCAGCCGGGCTTGCGATCGTCCATGCTGTGGTAGCCGGCGGCGTGATGGTTACCGGACAGGGCGTGACAGATTAGTACCGCATTGGAGCGGTCGTCGTTGAGGGTGCCATAGGTCTCGTACACCAGCTCGTAGCGCTCGAGCGTGGTGCCACAGGCCAGCGTGAGCGGCTCAGTGAACTCCAGAGTCTGGGGGGTGACCAGACCCACCGAGTCGTCGGGCAGGGTGTCGGGCATTGGCAATCTCAGTCCTGGATGGAGAGTAAACCCGCAAGTCTAAGGTTGCGCCGGGAATGCTGCAAGCGATGCGGTCCGGATCAGGGGGCGGTCTGAGCCGCCCGGGGGCGGTGCAGGGGAACCACCGTGGCCTGATGCTCCGGTTGATTCATGGCGGGTTGGGTCTGCTCGCGCACCGCCTGGAGGTCTGCCAGGGCGCGCTCCATCTGGTCGATATTGTCGCGCAGGGTGCTCACCTGCTGAGCCTGGTCCTGTTGTTCCCGGCGCATGCGGGTCAGGCGCAACATATGGTGTTCGAGCAACTGCCGTTGATACTGGTTACGCTGAAACAGCGGCACCAGGGCCTGTTTCAGCCAGTGATCAATGATGTTGTAGAGCTGATGCCATAGCGTCCGGGCCTCCTGGACGAGGGTGCTGACAAAACGCTGAATCAGTGGCCCCTTGAGGCTCAACAGACTGTCCAGCGAGGCGCGGAACTGGTCGGCCTGATGGTGCAGTTGGCGCAACTGCCGGCGTTGGTCCGCGAGGTCCAGCCGGTAGTTGGCTGGGGTCTGGTCGGCGTCAATGGCATGCTCGGGGCGCTGGTAAATGGAGTCCAGTACCCGGTTGGTACGCTCCACTTCTCGCTCCAGGTGGCCCATCTGGTGGTCCAGCCAATCGAACAGGTGTGCCATGGAGCGGGACAACCCCAGGGTGGTCCAGCTGTTGGTCAGTTTCTGGCGGGTGTGGTCGATTTCCCGGGCCAGCCGCTCCGGGCTGATGACCTGGATGAGGGACGGTCTCTGCTTGTCCAGCAGCATCTGACTGGTGCGCAGCGACAGTGACTGTTTGTGGTACTGGCGATGTTTCTGGCGGATGGCCTCGCGCCGTTCGTTGAGCAGGGCATCGCTCTGCGCCCGATCGCCGGTGCGTATCAGCAACAGCTCCTGTTGGGCGTCTGCGATCCGGCCCTTGAGGCTGTGGTAGACGTTGTCGATCATGCTCTGGCTGTCGGTGATCAGGCGTTGGCCGGCCAGTTGCTGACGACTGCGGGCCACTGTCTCCCCGAGGGCCTTTTCCAGGTGACCAAAACCGCTGCGCTCAAGACGCTCGGCGTCGTCGCGGGCGCGGGCCAGCAGTGCCTGCTTGGCCGACAGGGGTAGGACCTGTTCGGGCTCCAGGGCCAATTGGCGGGCGGTCAGTTGGCGGAGTTGCTCCACCGTCTGAGCCACCTGCTCCGGTGGCTGGAGATCATCCCACAGACTGTCGACCTTGTTGAGCAGGGTCAGCACGGCGCTGCCGCGCTGCTGGCGAAGCCCCTGAATATGGTCGCGCCACAGGGTCATGTCGCTGGCGGTCAGACCGGCGTCGGCCGAGAGCAGAAACACGATGGCTTGGGCCTGGGGCAGCACCTTGAGAGTCAGTTCGGGTTCGTTGCCCAGGGCATTGAGCCCCGGAGTGTCGATGATCCGCAGGCCGCGGCGCAGCAGCGGGTGATCAAGGCTGATCATGGCGTGGCGCCAGCGAGGGATGGCCACCTGTCCCTGGTCGTTGCGCTCACTGTTTTCATCGGGACAGAAACCGAGTGCCCGGGCCTCATCGTCGCTGACCCACTGGCTGGCGGAGACCTGATCGAGGGTGGCGCGCAGCGTTTCCGGTGTCTTGGGGTCCAGGGGCAGGGTCACCCAGTTGCGGGGAATCCGTTTGAAACGCTCCAGACTGGCCTGGCTGCGCCGGGTCTCGATCGGCAGCAGGCGCAAGCAGTTGGGCCGGTCCGGGTCGCAGTATATTTCGGTGGGGCACATGGTGGTGCGGCC
>NZ_DFTP01000114.1:17244-23477 GCF_002381585.1 Marinimicrobium sp. UBA4209 | reverse complement strand
GTCCATCAACAGGGCGTTAATCAGCTCGGTTTTGCCCCGGGAGAACTCCCCGACACAGACCAGAGTGAAATCATTGCTGCCCAGTAACTGGCGGGCCTGAACCAGGCATTGATGCACCTCATCGCTGACCAGTCCGTGGGTCTGGACCCAGTGTTCGAAGCGACGCAGCCGCTGGCTCAGATCCTGACGCCAGAGGTGGTAGTGACTCATGTGACGGTACAGCGCTCGGGTGTCCATAGTGGCCCTGTGTCCTGAGTGGTTTTGAGTGTTGGTGTTATGGGCCGGTATTGGACTACGTCCGGGTACTCGATACCAAGGAGATTTGGTCTGAGCGGCTGATCGCGCGGACAAGCGGTTGTCCGCGGCGATGGCTGTTGGCTTACATGCCGATGACCAGGCCTCCGGGCATGCCCACGCTCTGCCCCAGAGCCGGCACCAGGTAGCGATTGAGGATGTGCAGCACCATGAAGGCGAAAATCGGAGTGATATCGATGCCGCCGAGCGGGGGAATCAGTTTCTGGAAGGGGGCCATGACCGGAGCCACCAACTGGCGCACCAGAATCAGTGCCGGATGCTGACTGAAGGGGGCGACCCAACTGGCGATGATGGAGATGATCAGGCACCAGAAGTAGATCGACAGAACCACAGACAGAAGACCGATGGCGGACCAGGCGATGGTGTAGAGCGGGTTGAGAAAGCCGAGACCGGCGATGACCAGCACCAATTGGATCAATAACCACTGAACCGCCAGCGCCAATACCAGCGCTGCCAGATCAACACCGAAAAAACCGGGAATCACCTTGCGCAGGGGCATCAACAGCGGGTTGGTGGCCTTGGCGACGAACTGGGAAATGGGGTTGTAAAAATCCGCCCGCACCATCTGGAACAGGAGGCGCAGGATCACCAGCATCAGGTACAGCGAGCCCAGGGTGCGAATGATGTAAATGGCAATTTCAGCCGAGGTGGACATGGTGTTTCCTCTTGTCGGTCGGGTTCCGCGGTGCGGGTCGGTTACTGTCCCAGGGCCTTGGCCAGGCTGACCGAGCGCTCGGCGCAGGCGGTCATGGCGCGCTGGAAGGTGTCGCGCAGGCCGTCTCGTTCGAATGATTCAATGGCGGCTTCGGTGGTGCCGCCCGGTGACATGACCCGACGGCGCAGCTCGTCCACACCCACATCGCTGGTGCGGGCCAGGGTGGCGGCGCCCAGGGCGGTCTGCAGAGTCAGTTCGGTGGCGGCCTCCCGGGTCAATCCCTGCTGAACGCCGGCGTCGATCATGGCCTCCATGACCAGGAAAAAGTAGGCGGGGCCGGAGCCGGAGACGGCGGTCACCGCATCCATCAGTTGCTCCTCTTCCAGCCACTGAACCGTTCCGACGGCGCCCAGAATCTGTTCCGCCTGTTCGCGTTGCGCGGGGCTGGTGTGGCGGTTCGCATACAGGCCGCTGGCCCCGGTTTTGACCAGGGCCGGTGTGTTGGGCATGCAGCGCACGATCGCCTGGTCCTCGCCCAGCCAGCGACTCAGGCTGGCCCCGTCAATACCGGCGGCGATGGAAATCAGCAGCGGATGGTGGGCCAGGCTCGGCCGCAGGGCTTCGGTGACGGTTTTCATCACCTGGGGTTTGACCGCGAGCACCACCACCTCGGCCCATTCGGCCACCGCGGCGTTGTCGCCCGTGCCGATACCGAAATCGCGGCTGAGCTGCTCCAGGGCGTCGCCGTTCAGGTCACTGGCCCGGATGCGCTCGGCGGGATAGCCTTCCTGCACCAGGCCGCCAATGATGCTGCGGGCCATATTGCCGGCGCCGATAAAGGCCAGATTGGGGTGTTGGGTGTTGCTCATAGTCATTCCTGTTGGTTCGGTATTAGCTTCGAGGGCCAAAAATATCGGTGCCGACCCGTACCAGGGTGGCGCCCTCGGCGACCGCCGCTTCGAGGTCCGCGGACATGCCCATGGAGAGGGTATCCAGCGCGAGCCCCTGGGCCCGCAGGTCCTCCAGTGCCTGCCGCAGTCGAGCCAGGCTGGCACGCTGGGCCGCCTGCTCCTCCCGTGGAGCTGGAATCGCCATCAGGCCCCGCAGGCTCAGATTGGGTAGCTGGCTGACCTTCCGTGCCAGGTCCGGCAGTTCCTGCAGGCTGACTCCGGCCTTGCTGTCTTCCGCATCGAGGTTCACCTGCAGGCAGACATTCAGGTGACCGAGCGGGGCGGGACGCTGGTCGTTCAGGCGCTGGGCAATCTTGAGCCGATCCACGCTGTGCACCCAGTCAAAATGCTCGGCGATATCCCGGGTCTTGTTGGACTGAATCGGGCCGATAAAATGCCACTCAATGTCGGGTAAGTGCGCCAGGGCCTCCTGCTTGGGCAGCGCCTCCTGCAGGTAGTTTTCCCCGAAGCGGCGCTGTCCCGCCTGGTAAGCGGCTTCCAGCGCCTCGGCGGGCTGGGTTTTGCTGACTGCGACCAGCTTCACAAACTGGGGGTGACGACCGGCGGCTTCGGCGGCCGCAGTCAGGCGGGCGGTGACATTGTGGAGCTTCTCGTCTATCTTTGGCATATCTGTCCCGGTGGGGGTTGTCGGCCTGAGCGCTCCTGTCGCGCCCGGCCCCTCAGTGGCCACTGAAACCACAGAAACACAAATAAGGTAGCAGTATGGATATTACGGAACTTCTGGCCTTTAGCGCTAAACAGGGCGCTTCAGACTTGCACCTCTCCGCAGGCCTGCCCCCCATGATCCGGGTGGACGGCGATGTACGGCGGATCAACCTGCCTCCGATGGAGCACAAGCAGGTGCATAGTTTGATCTACGAAATAATGAATGACAAGCAGCGCAAGGACTTTGAAGAATTCCTGGAAACCGACTTCTCCTTTGAGGTGCCCGGCGTGGCCCGTTTCCGGGTGAACGCCTTCAATCAGAACCGCGGTGCCGGCGCGGTGTTCCGGACCATTCCTTCCAAAGTGTTGACCATGGAAGAGCTCGGTATGGGCAGTGTGTTCCGCGATATCTGTGCGGTGCCCCGGGGGCTGGTGTTGGTGACCGGCCCGACCGGTTCGGGCAAGTCCACCACGCTGGCAGCGATGATGGACTACATCAACGACAACAAATACGAACACATCCTGACCATTGAGGACCCGATCGAATTTGTCCACGAAAGCAAAAAGTGCCTGGTCAACCAGCGCGAAGTGCACCGGGACACTCACGGCTTCTCGGAAGCGCTTCGCTCGGCGCTGCGGGAAGACCCGGACATCATTCTGGTGGGCGAACTTCGGGACCTGGAAACCATCCGCCTGGCACTGACCGCGGCGGAAACCGGTCACCTGGTATTCGGCACCCTGCACACCACCTCGGCGGCCAAGACCATCGACCGGGTGGTGGATGTGTTCCCGGCCAACGAGAAGGCCATGGTCCGTTCCATGTTGTCCGAGTCGTTGCAGGCAGTCATTTCCCAGACGCTGCTCAAGAAAAACGGCGGCGGCCGGGTGGCGGCCCACGAAATCATGCGGGGTACCTCCGCCATCCGCAACCTGATCCGTGAAGACAAGGTGGCGCAGATGTACTCGGCCATTCAGACCGGTGCTTCCCTGGGCATGCAGACCATGGACCAGTGCCTGGCCGATCTGGTGGCGCGTCGGTTGGTCAATCGCGACGTGGCCCGGGAAAAAGCCAAGATGCCGGAAAACTTCTAGATAATTACGGGACACCGCTATGGATTTTGATCGCTTATTGTCGCTGATGGTCGAGAAAGGGGCCTCAGATCTTTTTATTACCGCCGGCGTTCCGCCGTCCATCAAGGTGAATGGCAAGCTGGTTCCGGCCACCGCCTCGCCTCTGCCTCCGGAGAAGGCTCGGGAGGTAGTTTTGGGGGTAATGAACGAGAAGCAGCGCCGGGAATTTCTCGAGCAGAAAGAGCTCAACTTTGCTATCAGCGCCCGGGGTATCGGCCGCTTCCGGGCGAGCGCGTTCTATCAACGCAACCTGGCGGGTATGGTACTGCGGCGCATTGAAACCACCATTCCGGAAATCGATGACCTGGGCCTGCCGGACATCATCAAGGATCTGGCCATGACCAAACGGGGGCTGATCCTGTTTGTGGGGGCGACCGGCACCGGTAAGTCAACCTCGCTTGCCTCGATGATCGGTCACCGCAATCGCAACAGCAAAGGCCATATCATTTCCATCGAAGACCCGATCGAATTCATTCATCAGCATCAGGGCTGCATCATCACCCAGCGGGAAGTGGGCATTGATACCGAGTCATTTGAGACCGCGCTGAAGAACACGCTGCGTCAGGCGCCGGACGTGATTCTGATTGGTGAGGTCCGTACCCGGGAAACCATGGAGCATGCCATCGCCTTCGCCGAAACCGGTCACCTGTGTCTGGCGACCCTGCACGCCAACAATGCCAACCAGGCGCTGGACCGGATCATTCACTTTTTTCCGGCAGACCGGCACCGGCAGTTGTGGATGGACCTGTCCCTGAATCTGCGCGGCATCGTGGCTCAGCAATTGATCCCGACACCGGATGGTCAGGGCCGTCGGGCTTGCCTCGAGGTCCTTCTGAATACGCCGCTGGCGTCGGATCTGATTCGCAAAGGGGAGGTCAGTGAGCTCAAGGAGCTGATGAAAAAGTCCACCGAACTGGGTATGCAGACTTTCGATCAGGCGCTGTACGAGCTTTATGACGCCGGGGAAATCACCTACGAGGACGCCCTGGCCCATGCCGATTCGCCCAACGATCTGCGGTTGTTGATCAAGCTCGGTTCGGAAACGGATGCCACTTATCTGTCCCATGCCGCCGACGAGCTGTCGATTGAAGACGACGGCTCCGAAGATCGGGGACGGGTGTTTTAAGCACCCGCTAACGGTTTAAGAGGCCCGTAGCGGTTTAGAAAGCCTTTTAGCGGTTTAAAAAGGTTTCCACGATCAGGCGCGCGGCGATGGAGTCCACGGGGTTTTTGCCATAATCCCGGGAGCCGCCGCGGGCCATGACCTCGCCTTTGGCTTCGAAGCTCGACAGGCGCTCGTCGACCATTTCCACCGCCACACCAAACCGACCGTGAATCCGCTTGGCAAATTTGCGTGCCCGGGCGGACAGCTCGCTTTCGGTACCATCCATATTCAGTGGCAAACCCACCAGTACCAGCTCCGGTTGCCACTCCCGGAGCAGGGCTTCCACTTCGGACCAGTCGGGTACGCCATCGCGGGCTCTCAATGGAGGCTGTGACGTGGCGGTGCCGGTTAGCGTCTGGCCGGTGGCCGTCCCGATATTCTTCAGGCCGTAATCGAAACCCAGTAACTGCACGTCAGGCGTGGCCGGCGGTGGCGGAAATCAGGTTGAGGTCGAACCCCAGATGGTTCGCGGCGGCGGCCCAGCGTTGTTCGCTGGGCGTGTGGAACAGGATGTGGCGGTCGGCGGGCATGGTCAGCCAGGCGTTGGCGGCGATTTCGTCCTCCAGTTGTCCAGCTTCCCAGCCGGCATAGCCGAGAGCGATGATGAAGTTCTCGGGTCCGCGCCCCTCGGCCAGGGCCTCGAGGATGTCTCTGGAGGCGCTGAGGCTGACATCGTCGGCCACCGAGAGGGTCGACTGCCAGCGGCTGGTATCGTTGTGGACCACAAAGCCGCGCTCTACCTGAACCGGGCCTCCGGCCAGCACAGTGCGGTCGCCGAGGTGCTGCTCATCCCCCAGCTCCAATTGGCTGAAGATATCGCCCAACGTCAGGGGCATGGCGTTATTGAGTACCAGCCCCATGGCGCCCTCGTCGCTGTGCTCACAGATGTAGGTGATGCTGTGCGCAAAGTTGCGATCGAGCATGCCGGGCATGGCGATCAGGAAGTGGTCGCGCAGGCTGCCGGCGGTCAGGGCTTTTTCAGTGTCTGCAGGGCTTTTTTCGTTCATACCTGAATTATGGGGGAAACCACTGGGAAAACAAGCGCGCGGACCAAGAAAATCTGCGGCTAGTCCGCGGAGGTTGAAAGCCCGGCGATCTCGAAATTCCAGGTGCGGATGATTTCCAGGCGATCGTATTCCTGGCGAATTTCCGGTGGGAAACTGTTGAAGGGGGCGGCGAGGTGCACGATCTGCACCGCAGCCTGGTCCAGTAATCGGTGGCCGGAGGAGTGCAGCACTTCGACCTCGTGAATGGTGCCATCCGGGTTGATGGCGACGGACAGGCGCAGGCTGCCGGTGATCCGGCGGTTGAGCGCTTCCTGGGGGTAGTGGCGGTTGCCGGTGCGCTCGAT
>NZ_DFTP01000114.1:0-17193 GCF_002381585.1 Marinimicrobium sp. UBA4209 | reverse complement strand
CCTCGATCTTTTGTCCCCACTCGTGCAGGTAGCGCGCGTCGAAGGCAGCGCGTGTGGCGACCGAGGTGAGGCGCCGGATGCGCGGACGCTTGGCGTACTCCTGGCGCTGACGATCCAGCTTGGCCTGCAGGCTGGCAATTTCCTGGCTCAGCATCGGCTGCTCTTCAACCTGGCCTTCGCGCTGTTCCTGCTGCTCCTGAGGGTCGGCATCTTCCGGGCTGGGCTGCTGGCGCTCCGCCCGGCTGGTGGTGGTCACCACGGCGTCATCCCGTCGCTCTCGGGCGGTGCTGGCCTGAATCTGTGGGGTGGGGTTGATGTCCCGCACCTGGGTGTCGGCAAACTCCGCTTCCTGCTCGGTGGTGAGCTGGCGTGCCTGCTCTTCGGTGCCGCTGGCCTGTTGGTTGTGCTGTGCCAGGTAATCCGCCTCTTCCGGAGCCCGACTATCCTGGTGGTTGGCCAGGGTCACATCCAGAGTGGGAGCGGCCTGACCGCGCTCGGGCAGGGTGAAAGACACCCCGAAGATCAGAAGCGCATGGACGGCCAGGGCCAGAAACAGGGTAAAGCTCAGCCGATCACCCGTATCCACGGTGTTGTCGGGGAGCGTGTCCTCGGGGCGGTTTTGACTCATAGTAATGGTACGGCAGCTCGTTCAGCAGTAGCGATCAGGGCAGGCGTCGCTCAATAGCGTCCATCAGTCGGGCCCCGATCCGGGTGTCAAACGCCTTGTCAATCTCCCGCACGCAGGTCGGGCTGGTGACATTGATCTCGGTCAGGTAGTCGCCGATGACGTCCAGTCCGACAAAGAGTAACCCTTTTTCCCTGAGCGTGGGTGCGACCTGCGCCACAATCCAGCGATCCCGGTCGGTCAGGGGTTGGGCGACGCCCCGCCCGCCGGCGGCCAGGTTGCCCCGGGTTTCGCCGCTCGCTGGGATTCGCGCCAGGCTGTAGGGCACGGCTTCGCCGTCAACCACCAGAATGCGCTTGTCGCCTTCGGTGATAGCTGGCAGGTAGCGCTGAGCCATCACCATCTGGGTGCCAAAATCGGTGAGGGTCTCCAGAATCACACTGACGTTGGGATCATCGGCTTTGCAGCGGAAAATACGGCTGCCTCCCATGCCATCCAGAGGCTTGAAAATGACGTCTTCCTGATCCCGGTGGAATTGGCGCAGCCGCGCCGGGTCCCGGCTCACGATCAGTGGCGGGCAGCACTGGGGGAATTGGGTGGCGAAGATCTTCTCGTTACAGTCACGCAGGCTCTGAGGGTCGTTGACCACCAGGCTACCCTCGCGCTGGGCGGCTTCCAGAATGTAGGTGCTGTAGGTGAACTCGTTATCAAAGGGCGGATCCTTGCGCATCAGCAAGACATCCAGCTCCCCCAGGGGGCGGTCTTGCCGGGGCCCGAGCTCAAACCAGTGGGTCTCGTCGTCCATTACCAGCAGCGGTCGGGTGCTTGCACGAGCCTGTCCCTTGTCCAGGTAGAGATCGGACTGCTCCATGTAATGAAGGTCCCAGCCGCGCTCCTGGGCCGCCAGCAGCAGGGCCAAGGTGGTGTCCTTATAGAAGGTAATCTGGTCGATGGGGTCCATGATCACGCCGAGAGAGAGGGTCATACAAACGTTTTCCGGATGAGAGTGGGAGGGGTGGCCTTGTTGCCGCCTGCCGTTTTGCGCGCTAAAGTTAAGCCCTCGGGCGGTAGAACGCAAGCTCGGCCGCTGAATGTCACAGTATTGGTTAGGGCGCGGGCTGTCGCCAAAATAAGACTAAAGCATAATAAATCGGGTTCACTAACGAAAATCTTATATATTCAGTTGGTTATAGATATACCTTAAAAACTGTGTTAAAAGTTCGTTTTAACTGTACCACCTGCTCACGTGAAGCGCTTATCCCGGCTGGCGGGTGCAATGTGTGACTTGCGTCACAAAAACGTGGCAAACATAACAATGACTGCAGTGCTGAACCGTCCGATAGCCTCGGGCGTAGAGGCGATGCGGCAACGAGGCTAAGGTCAGAAAGTATGGACGTAAGTTTGGAAAGCCTGAAAGTCATGGTGATCGACGACAGTAAAACGATCCGTCGAACCGCCGAAACCCTGCTCAAAAAAGCCGGCTGCACGGTGGTGACGGCGACGGATGGTTTTGATGCTCTGGCCAAAATCGCCGACACCCGCCCGGACATCATTTTCGTCGACATCATGATGCCGCGTCTTGATGGCTATCAGACCTGCGCACTGATCAAAAATAACAGCGACTTCAAGCGCACCCCGGTGATTATGCTATCCAGCAAGGACGGTCTGTTCGACAAGGCCAAAGGCCGTATTGTCGGTTCGGATCAGTACCTGACCAAGCCATTCAGCAAAAGCGAGCTGCTGGGCGCCATCGAAGCACATGTGAAGCAAGCAGAAGCATCTTGAATATATGGCGCAACAGATGCGCTGACGATCTCGGGCGAGGCAGCGCCATCGCCTGAATAACGACAACAATGTAATTTATAACTGACTGATCAATTTGGGGATACTATGGCCAGAGTACTTATCATCGACGACTCTCCCACCGAAATTTACAAATTGAGCTCCATGCTGGAAAAGCAGGGTCATGAAGCCCTGACGGCAGAAACCGGTGAGGCCGGTATATCGCTGGCCAAGAAAGAGCTGCCCGATGTGGTATTGATGGATATTGTCATGCCCGGCTTGAACGGATTCCAGGCCACCCGCCAGCTCACCAAAGCACCGGAAACCGCTCATATTCCGGTTATTATCGTGACCACCAAAGATCAGCAGACCGACCGGGTCTGGGGAATGCGCCAAGGCGCTCGGGACTTTCTGGTCAAGCCGGTGACCGCGGAGACCCTCAACGCCGCCATCGCCAAAGTGACTCAGTAAGAAGGATGACCGGACACAACGAGACAGGCGGTAACCATGTCTGATTCCCAGACAGCCTTTGACTCCCTGGTAGACTTGGCTCAACGCAGTCGCAGTGCGGCGCGGGGTCTGCCGGCACAACTCGATATCCGCCCCCACTGGAGTGGCATCGGGTTCATGTTGATGGGGCAGCGCTTTGCCGTACCGATGGGCGAAATTTCGGAAATGCTGGAGATCCCACCTTATACCCACCTTCCCGGCGTTCAGTCCTGGGTGCGCGGTGTCGCCAACGTTCGCGGCCGCTTGCTGCCGCTGTTTGATCTCGCAGCATTCTTCGGAGCCCAACTGAGCGGAGGGCGCAAGCAGCGGCGGGTGTTGGTGCTGGAGACCGAGGCTCTGTACAGCGGGCTGATGGTGGATCAGGTATTTGGCATGCAGCATTTCCCCACGGATGAATATCAGGCCGAGTCCGGCCCCGTCGATGCGGTTATTCAGCCCTTCACCGAGGGTAGCTTTGAACATAACGGACAGCGCTGGACCGTCTTTCGCCCGGCGTTTCTGGCGCAGGATCCGCGCTTTATCAATGCCGCCCGCAGCTAGTTGACCGGGGGCGGTCATCAGGGTTGTCCGAGGTCAATGAGTCCCGGTCGATCATAATTATCACAATCAGGAACAACAATAAGGCGTCACGTCACCTTCAGGAGTGCTTACATGAAAACCGAGTCCAGAAACCTGTTTGCCAACGTCCGGGCGAACCCGGCGATGGTTGTACTGGTGGTCTTGCTGATCGGCTTTCTGGTTTTGATCCCCGTCACCTACGTCATGGTGCAGCAGGGCTTGGAACGAGACCAGGAATACCTGCAGCAGGCCGCTGAATTGCGCGCCCAGTCCTACCGTCTGACGGCCCTGTCACGGGACGCCATTGAAGGTGATGAAGAAGCGTTTGATGAGCTGGGGCAGGT
The DNA here is from genome assembly GCF_002381585.1 of Marinimicrobium sp. UBA4209. Lineage (NCBI taxonomy): Bacteria > Pseudomonadati > Pseudomonadota > Gammaproteobacteria > Cellvibrionales > Cellvibrionaceae > Marinimicrobium > Marinimicrobium sp. UBA4209. Next base: position 13,374 of record NZ_DFTP01000114.1, on the reverse strand, counting down.
CGTCTCGACCATGGGGGCCACGTGGGACTCTTTGCGCTCCAGTGATCCGCGCACCCGCTCGCAGTTGAGCCGCGAGTTCAACGCCTACGCTCAAGTCTGGAACAGTGTGCAGGAAGACGCCAACACCATTCTGACCAACCGCGATACCATCGTCTTCCTGAACGAGGTGGGTCGGACCCTGAACGACTCGCTGCCGGAGCTTCAGGCGGAGCACAACAACATCGTGGAAATTCTGCTTGAGAATGACGCACCGCCGGAGCAGGTGTCCCAGGCGCAGATGCAGAGCTGGCGTGCCGAGCGTATCGGTCGAAATGTGGACAAAATGCTCCGTGGTGACGCCGACGCCTCGCGCGCGGCGGATCAGTTCAACCTGGATGCCAACATCTACGGTCGGGTACTGACGGCGATGCAGGAAGGTGATGTGGCCATGCGCATCACTCAGATTACCGACGAAGAGGCGCAGGAGTCGCTGACCGAAATTGCCTCGTTGTTTGATTTTGTTAACAGCTCGATTCAGGAAATTTTCGAAGGCTCGCCCGCTCTGCTTGATGCGTTACAGGCCAACGAAGCGCTGCTCGACAGCACCCCAATGCTGCTTGAAACGGTTTCCGATATTTCGGACCGGATTGCCGAGCAGGCACCGCTGCGCCAGCCCAACAACCTGACCATTCTGGCCCTGGCCATTGCGGCCGCCTTGTGCTTGGCGGTCATCGGTATTCTGCTGCTGCGCAGCACTCGCCGTCGTCTGAGTGAAACCGCCGAAACCAACGAACGGAACCAGAACGCGATTCTGCGACTGCTGGACGAACTGGCCGACCTGGCCGACGGTGACCTGACCACTACCGCCACGGTAACCGAAGACTTTACCGGCGCGATTGCCGACTCGATCAACTTCACGATTGACCAGTTGCGGATTCTGGTGGCCCGAATCAACGAAACGGCGGTGAACGTATCCGCCGCGGCCCAGGAAACCCAGCAGACCGCTCTGCACCTGGCCGAAGCCTCCGAGCACCAGGCCCAGGAAATCGCCGGCGCCTCGGCGGCGGTAAACGAGATGGCGGTGACTATTGATCAGGTATCCGCCAACGCCGCCGAATCGGCCGCGGTAGCGGAGCGAGCGGTATCCATTGCGACCAACGGCGCCAAGGTGGTACAGAACACCATCAACGGCATGGACACCATTCGTGAGCAGATTCAGGATACCTCGAAGCGGATCAAGCGACTGGGTGAATCCTCCCAGGAGATTGGTGACATCGTATCGTTGATTAACGACATTGCCGACCAGACCAACATTCTGGCTTTGAACGCCGCGATTCAGGCCTCTATGGCCGGTGACGCGGGCCGCGGCTTCGCGGTGGTTGCGGACGAAGTGCAGCGACTGGCAGAACGTTCAGCCGCTGCGACCAAGCAGATTGAAGCCCTGGTTAAAACCATTCAGAACGATACCAACGACGCGGTTATCTCGATGGAGCAGACTACCTCGGAAGTGGTCCGCGGTGCTCGCCTGGCGCAGGACGCCGGTGTGGCTCTGGAAGAGATTGAGACGGTATCCAACAACCTGGCGGAACTGATTCAGAACATTTCGAACGCTGCCCGTCAGCAGGCCTCTTCGGCCGGCCACATTTCCAACACGATGAACGTGATTCAGGAAATTACCACCCAGACCTCCGCCGGTACCAGCGCGACCGCCCAGTCGATTGGTAACCTGGCCGAGATGGCGCTGGATCTGCGCGAATCGGTAGCCGGTTTCAAACTGCCGGAGGAAGAGTCGGACGAAGCGCCCATCGGGTATCGCGAAAGTGCACCGGCGGCCCAGAGCGATGACGATGCGTTTGCAGATCTGAACGATGAGGCGGACAGCATTGAGAGCTTCGATTTCCCGGAAGAAGGTGAAAGCCTGGCGGACGTCGATGAATCCGACGTTATCGAGCTGGATGATCAGGTGTTGCCGGACGATGAGGGCGACTCGGAAGATCGTCACGAGAAGCCCCGTTCCGATCGCGAACTGGTGTAATCACTAGCACCGCCCGGTCGCGTCCCGGGCGGTGGCACTCAAGGCCTAGAGAAACCTTATGGTTTGGTCCCTGCAAGCGCCGACTGACTTGTCCGAAAGCCAGTTTGTTCAATGGAGCAAACTGCTGGAGGAGCGCACGGGTATTCAACTGTCGACCCAGCAGAAAACCCTGCTGCAGTCGCAGGTGGCCATCCGTATGCGTGAGCTGGGCTGTGAGGATTACAATCAGTACTTTCACGATGTCACAGACGGCCTGACCGGCCTGATGGAGTGGTCCGTTCTGGTGGATCGGCTTACGGTCAAAGAAACCAGTTTTTTCCGGCACCGTCCCTCCCTTGAATACGTACGCCGGTTTCTGCAACACCGGATCGACAATCGCCAATTGGATAACAGCTTCGATATCTGGAGCGTGGGCTGTGCCAGCGGTGAGGAACCCTACTCATTGGCGATGGTCGCCAATGACTGTTTCGAGCTGGCCAACCTCGCCCCCTATTACGGCATTACCGCCACAGACATCAGCCAGTCGGCACTCAATCAGGCCCGTCGGGCGCGTTACCCACAGCGTAAGCTTGAGCCACTGTACCCCGAGGAAGTTCAGCGTTATCTGACGCGAACGGATGACGGGCAATTCGAGGTGGCCGGAAAATTGCGCGATCGTGTCTGTTTCAGTCAGGGCAATATCACCCGCATCCGGACCATGCCCGTGATCAAAATGGACGTCATTTTCTGTCAGAACCTGCTGGTCTATTTTCGTCGCTGGTTGCGTCGGGATATCCTCAACGCGTTTGCGGACCGCCTCAAACCGGGCGGCGTGTTGATTATCGGACTGGGGGAAGCCGTGGACTGGGAACACCCGGAACTGCGCCGCGTGGTAGGCGATGAAGTGCAAGCCTATGTTCGCGAAGAGCGACAAAAACAATGAGGAATGCTCCGCATGTCAGACAGCCGTAACTTTGCTGCCTTGGATTGGGTGGTTCATGAAATTACCGACACCCTGAAAGAGGCTCGCGATGCTCTGGAATCCTACGTGGAGAATCCAAAGGATGAGGCGCGCCTGCGTTTTTGCCTGACTCACATCCATCAGGTGCACGGCAGCCTGCAGATGGTGGAGTTCTACGGGGCGGCCATGATGGCTGAGGAGATGGAAAACCTCGCTCAGGCCATGATCAATGACAGCGTCGCCAACACTGCCGAAGCTCAGGAAGTGTTGATGCGGGCCATCCTGCAGTTTCCGATCTATCTCGAAAAGGTCAAAACCTCCCGTCGTGACAACCCGGTTATTGTCCTGCCGCTACTCAATGATCTACGCGCGGTGCGGGGCGAAAGCCTGCTGACCGAGACCAAACTGTTCAGCCCCTATCTTGGCCCCGCCCGGGAAGTGTCCGGCGAGCGCCTGCCGCTGTTGGCCAACGACGCCCAGTTCAAAGATACCGTGCGCAAACTGCGCCAGATGTATCAGTATGCGGCCGCGGGGTTTATCCGGGGCGTCAATCCGGATGAAAATCTGGCTTACCTGAAAAAGGTGTTTGAGCGGCTGCACAAGCTGACCCGGGGGACCCCCCGCCAGTCGCTCTGGCATATCGGTCTGGCGCTGGTGGAAGCGCTGGAGATGGATGCCATCGAGTCCAGTGTCTCGATCAAAAACCTGCTGCGGCAGTTGGACCGGGAACTCAAACAACTGCTCGCCCACGGAACCAAAGTGTTGGCTGCCCCGGCGGATGACCAGCTGCTCAAAAACCTGTTGTACTACGTGGCCCGATCGGGCAAGCACTCGCCGGGCTTTGCCAGTGGCTCCCATTTGCAGGTGATTTACGACCGCTACGAGCTTGAGCGCGCATTGCCGGAAGGCCGTGAGAGCGGTGAAGACGGCGATGCGGCGCAGGACCTGTTGTCCGCCCCGGATGCGGAGGCCATGAGTTCGGTGGTCACCGCACTGAAAGGCGAGCTGGACGCGGTCAAAGAGGCGCTGGACGTCACCCTGTCGGATATGGACCGGAAACAGGCGCTGGAAGAGGCTCTGCCGGTCATCAAGCGCGTGGCTGACACCATGGCGGTGCTTGGCATCGGTGATTTGCGCAAGCAGGTACTCGAGCAGGGCGCGGCGATTGAACTGGTCGTGAATTCTGACAGCGACCTGGGCGATGATCAGTTGATGGCGCTGGCCGGTAAGGTACTGGATATCGAGTACGGGCTGGACTCTCTGGTGGCCAACGCCGGCCGGGACGCCAACCCGGCACGGGAACAGGCGGATCTCAACCTCTCCCGCGCGCAGGAATCGGTGTTGCGTGAATCACGCAGTGGCCTGGAGCAGGCCAAGGATGCCATTGTCGAGTACATTGCCTCGCAGTGGGATCGCTCGCACCTTCAGCCGGTACCGGTGACCCTGCGCGAAATTCGCGGCGGTCTGGACATGATTCCCCTGCCCCGGCCGGCCCGGATTATTGGCGCCTGTGCACGGTTTGTGGAAGAGCAATTGCTTGAGGGAGAGGTCACCCCCGAATGGAATCGGCTGGATACCCTGGCCGATGCCATTACCAGCGTTGAATACTACCTGGAACGCTTCAATAGCGAGCACGCCGAGGAAAACGACCTGTTGTTGGGGGTTGCCGAAGAGAGCGTGGCCCAACTGGGTTACGCCGTGACGCCTTCCCAGTCGCTCCAGCAGGCGGCCAAGGCCGCAGCCGAAAAAGACGCCCCGGTGGTTGAGGAGTCGCCCGAAGACGATTCCGACATCGAGTTGGCGGCAGAGGAAGACACCGCCGCTCTGAGCGCCGCCTATGAATCGGCGATTGGCGCCGGAGAAAGCAATGACCCGGAGACGCTGCTGGACGAGCCGGAGGATGCATCGCCAGAAGAAGACGGGTCCACAGACCCGTCGTCTCCGGATGACACCTCAGACGGTTATTCGGTCGATGCTCTGGAGGCCGAAGTGGCCGCCGCCGATGCCAGCGAGCCGGAGCCCGAAGCCAATAGTGTCGATGCCTCGGCCTCGGACGACGATGACGAACACGAAGTTGATGAAGAAATCCTGGAAATCTTCATCGAGGAGGCCGGCGAGGTCAGTGAAGCGATTGCCGAACACTTCCCCCGTTGGGCCCAGAATTTTGCCGACCAGGAATCTCTGACCGAATTCCGGCGCGCTTTCCATACCCTGAAGGGCAGTGGCCGTATGGTTGGGGCGACCGATATTGGCGAGCTCGCCTGGGCGATCGAGAACATGCTCAACCGCGTGCTGGACGGCACCATCCAACCCGGTGATCATCACGTCGCCGTTATCGAGAAAGTCCGCAGCCTGCTGCCGGACATGATCGAGGCATTCCGCACCGGTCAGCCGAACCCCCACCCGAGCCTTACGCAGGCGTGCGAGCAGTACGCGGCCGCCCTGTCAAAAGGTGAGGAGCCCAGTGTTTCTATCGGCGAGCCGACGACACCGGCGAAGGAGAGCGTAGACCCCTACGCGGAACTGCTGGATCAGCCCGCCAGTGCTGAGTCGATTGAACGGCCCCAAGGGGCGGAGCAGGACGACGATGACGACCGCGACACCCAGCTGTGGGAAATTTTTGGCGTGGAAGCGCTGACCCACCTGCAGGTCGTGGATCACTACATCCAGGAAATGGAAGACGTTTCGCCGCTGTTTACCCCGCCGAGCGATGCCACTCAGCGAGCGCTGCATACCCTCAAGGGTAGCGCCCATATGGCCAACATTACTCCGATTGCGGAGTTGGCCACGCCGCTGGAGCGGTTTGTCAAAGAGCTGCGCACCTACCAAGTGAATATCAACGAGGATATTCTGCAACTGCTGCGTGACGCGGTGGACTACACGACCCACGCCCTGGCCGATATCGAGCAGGGCCAACCGGTGGAAATTCCCCGTCTGGGGCAGTTCCAGGCGCGGGTCGCAGAGCTTCGAGAGATTTTTGTAGCGCCGCTCGTGCGGCAGCAGGAAGCCCAGGCGGAAGGTCAGAAAGCGATTGATCCCGAGCTGCTGGCGATCTTCATGGCCGAAGAAATGAATCTGCTGCTCGATGCGGATCAAACCATCGAGAACTGGCGCCAGCACCCCGAAGATCTCGCACAGCTTGAGCCGCTGCAGACCGAACTGGCCACCCTGACCAATGGCGCGCTTCACGCCAACCTGCCGCCCATGGCGGAGTTGGGCGACAAGCTGCACCGGATCTACGCCGGCATTCAGCAGGGGTATATTCCCTGCGACGATGCCCTGTGTCAGCAGCTGATTGACGCGCATATGGCACTGCTGGATCTGGTGGATGCCGTTGCGGTTGGACAGAACCTTGAACCGGCCCCCGACGCCGTTCAGGCCCCTCTGGATCGCCTGCTGGAAAACCTGCCGCCCGACGACGCCACCGATGCCCAGCCAGAGGCAACCAGCGTTGATGAAGAGCCTTCAACCGCTGGCGAAGAAGTCTCCGCGATTGCAGAAGAGCCCTCAGCGGTTGCTGAAATGCCCTCAGCGGATAGCGAAAATGCCTCAGCATTTGCGGAAGACTCTTCAGCCGCTGCAGAAGAGTCTCCAGCGGTCGAAGAAGAACCCTCAGAGCCCGCTGCGCCGGCGGTGGAGTCGACGCAGGATCAGGCGGCTGATGCCGACGACGATGAGGTGGACGAGGAAATCCTGGAAATCTTCCTGGAAGAAGCTGATGACCTCATGGAAGATATCGACCGCGCACTGACCGAGTGGCAGGAAGACTGGAGCAATCCGGATCTGCCCGAAGAACTCAAACGCTCTCTGCATACCCTGAAGGGCGGTGCTCGACTGTCCGGTATTACCGACGTGGGCGATCTGGCCCACGATTTCGAGACCCTGCTCATCGGTATGCGCGAGCGCGACACCATTGACCGGGCCTTCTTCCAGCGTCTGACGGACTTCCAGGATAAGATTCACGCCGGGGTCGCCTGGGTGCGCTCGCAGATGGCCGGTGATGCCCCCGACGAGGCGGTCGAGCCGCCTCCGCCCAGCGCCACCGCGCCTCAGTCCGGTGGCCCGGTTCCGGTCACCCGGGACCCAGAAACGGGCAATGTGGTGCCGTTCACACCCAAGCCCAAACCCGGCAATACCGCCACATCGGCTCCGGTACCGCCCAGCGGTGGCGCCATCAGTGCGTCCGGGGGCGGCAATGGCGGCGCCCAGGTTCAGCATCTGGCGGCCCGTCGCAGTGGTCCTCAGGAAGTGGTCCGGGTGTCCGCCGAGTTGTTGGAAGAGCTGGTTAACCTGGCCGGTGAAACCTCCATTACCCGGGGTCGCATCGAGGAGCAGGTGGGTGATCTGGGACTGGCCATCGATGAAATGGACTCGACCATTGTGCGTCTGCAGGAGCAGTTGCGCCGCCTCGATATCGAAACCGAAGCCCAGGTGATTTTCCGTCAGGAACAGATGGAAGCGCACGAGGAATTCGACCCGCTGGAAATGGACCGCTACTCCCAGTTACAGCAGTTGTCGCGTTCGCTGATGGAGTCCGCCTCGGATCTGCTCGACCTGAAAAACACCCTATCGGACAAGAATCGCGATACCGAAACCCTGTTGCTCCAGCAGTCACGGATCAATACCGATCTGCAGGAAGGGCTGATGCGCTCGCGCATGGTGCCTTTCTCCCGGCTGGTGCCGCGCCTGCGCCGGATTGTCCGTCAGGCGGCTACCGAACTGGGCAAGGATGTGGAATTCGAGCTGGATAATGTCGAGGGTGAACTGGACCGCTCGGTACTGGAGCGGATGGTGGCGCCTCTTGAGCACATGTTGCGCAACGCCGTGGACCACGGTATCGAAACCGCCGACGAACGCACCGCGGCGGGCAAGCCTGCGGCGGGGCGGATCATGCTCAGTCTGGCCCGCGAGGGCGGCGATGTGGTGTTGCGCCTGGCCGACGATGGCCGGGGCATTAACCTCGAGCGGGTACGCGCCAAAGCCGTCGAGCGCGGCCTGATGACCGAGGGTGCCCAGCTCAGTGACCGGGATATCATGCAGTTCATTCTCCATGCCGGTTTCAGTACTGCCGACAAGGTAACCCAGATATCCGGCCGTGGGGTCGGTATGGATGTGGTCCACTCCGAGATCAAACAGCTCGGTGGCTCCATGTTCATCAACTCTGAATCCGGTCACGGGTCGGAGTTTATCGTCCGCCTGCCGTTCACCGTGTCGGTGAACCGCGCCCTCATGATTCAGATTGGCGACGACTACTACGCGGTTCCGCTCAACACTATCGAAGGTATTGTGCGCGTCAGCCCCTTTGAGCTGGAACACTATTACTCCGATGAGAGTGCGCGCTTCGAATACGCGGGTGAGGAGTATCAGGTCCGTTATCTGGGCACGATGCTCGACAGCGATGCCCGTCCGAAGCTCGATGGTCAGTCTCTGCCACTGCCGGTGGTGCTGGTACGCAGCGCCGAACATACCGTGGCACTGCAGGTTGATCGCCTGCTGGGCAGCAGTGAAATTGTGGTGAAAACCCTGGGCATGCAGTTCAGTTCGGTCAGCGGGGTGTCCGGCGCCACGGTCATGGGTGACGGTAGCGTGGTGGTGATTCTCGATCCCCACGCCCTCATGCGTGAAAAGCTGGCGCTGGGCATGCCCAATGCCACCCTGCTGGAGCCGGCCGAGACGCCCTACGGACGCGATGATGAACAGGAAAAAGTGGTCATGGTGGTGGATGATTCCGTGACCGTGCGCAAAGTCACCGGTCGCTTCCTGGAGCGCGAGGGCTTCCGGGTCATTACCGCCAAAGATGGTGCCGAAGCACTGCTTACGCTCCAGGACCATATCCCAGATGTCATGCTACTGGATATCGAAATGCCGCGCATGGACGGCTTCGAAGTGGCCAGCAATATGCGCAGTAGCTCGCGGCTGAAGGACATCCCGATCATCATGATTACCTCCCGTACCGGGGAAAAACACCGGGAGCGGGCCTTCAATATCGGTGTGGACAAATACATGGGCAAGCCCTACCAGGAGGAGCTGCTGCTCAATAACATCCGCGAGCTTCTGGAAAAAGCGCAGGCGCATTGACCGTGACGGGCTTGCGAATTGGTTTGCTGGTCGATAGCCCGCTCAAGCGTCAGTACCTGGCCCTGAGCGCGCGCGAGGCGGGCCACGAGCTGGTGGCCTCGCTCATGCTTGATCAGTGCCAAATGGACGGCCCGACCCCGGACAGCGCCGATGCCTGGGTGGTGGATGTGGCACTCGATCCGGACGCCGAGCCACCAGAGCCGGTACAGGCGCTCCTTGAGCACAGCGATGCACCGCTGATCATCAGCGACAGCAGTGAATACCGGCCCGGTAGTGAGGAACACAACGCCTGGCTCAAGCGTACCCTGGCGAAGTTGCGGCAGTTGGCGGGGGATATCAACCTGCAGCGGGTGCCCCGGGCCAAGGCGCTGTGGGTCCTGGCCGCCTCAACCGGTGGCCCGGCGGCGGTGAAGGATTTTCTGTCGTCACTGCCCCCGGGGCTGGGCGTCGCTTTCATCTACGTGCAGCACATTGATACCAGTTACACCGGCACCCTGGTGCGCATGATGAGCCAGAGTCCGTACCCGGCGGCCCTGGCCAGCGATGGCGCGGTGATACAGGCCAACCAGCTATTGATCGTGACGGCCTGTGAGCGGGTGGACCTGTTGGACAATGGCACTGTGGCCATTGCCGATGAGCCCTGGGGTGGCCCCTATGCCCCTTCGGTGGACCAACTGGTGGCGAACGCCGCCCGGGTCTACGGCGAACAACTGGGGTTGATTGTTTTTACCGGGATGGGAAATGATGGCGCGGCGGCCTGCCGGCTGGTGCGTCAGCGCGGGGGCAAGGTCTGGGCCCAGACGCCCCAGAGCTGTACCAGCGCCTCCATGCCCGATGCCGCCCTGGCGACCGGTGCGGTCGAGTTGACCGGCACCCCCGGGGAATTGGCGAACCGCCTGAGTGCCCACTGCCGCGCTTCAGCGCAAACACTGATTGAGGAAGTCCGACCCTATGAAAGCCCCGCAGCTCACTGAAACGCCGGAAGTCCGGGAAGTGGCCAGTCTGTTGATTCCCCTGCAGGGTCAGACCCTGCTGGTACCCAACGTCTCGGTAGCGGAGATTGTCCCGGTCGGTCAGATAGATCATGTACCGGGCGCTCCAGACTGGTATCTGGGCGACTATCATTGGCGGGATCTGACCATCCCCCTGGCCTCCTTCGAGTGCCTCAATGGCCAGCCTCGTCCCACCCCGGGGAACTATGCCCGGGTAGCCGTGTTCAATACCACCGGGGTGAGTGAACATATTCACTTTGTGGCTCTTATTGCTCAGGGCTTGCCGCGCTTGGCCCGTGTGACCCCGGAAGAGCTGCAGGTGCGCGATGCCTCGCCCACCAACCCCTACGAGCTGATGCAGGTCAGCTGGGCGGGGGAAGACGCGGTCATTCCCGATGTGCCCGGTCTCGAGCAGCGCGTCCTGGACTATCTGAAAACCCGCGTCTGAAGACTCGGGTCGACCAACAACCAGACTGTACCCATCAGACGGTATCGATAAGGAGCCGCCTCGCGGAGAAACTGACGGATGAAAACCCATACCCTGACGGCCGGCATCACCACGATGCTGGCCACAATCCTCATCGGCTGCGGCGGTGAGCGCGAAGAAGCTTTCAACCCCTCCGAGCCTGAAGAAATTCGCGACCCGGTCGCGGTCAGCTTTGTGTACGAAAACAGCACTACCGACCGGAACAACACCGGGTTTCCCGCGACGGATGTCGACAGTCGGCGCATCGAGATCATTCGCGACCTGGAAGACTACGAATTTCTGATCGACGCCTACCGGGATATCGATGATTTCGTGGTGGCCCCGGATTTTGAGGCCGGGCAGGTGATTCTGTATGACAGCGGTTGGTTCGACGACAGCGAGTGTGCGCAACAACTGAACCTGAACCGGGTTCGCGCGTTCAGCATTACCGAGGATGAAAACGTCGTTGAAGTGGTGTTCAACTACCGCCTCAGCGAGGCGGACGAAGACGCCATTTGCGATGACGAGATTCCCTTCCGTACCTGGGAGTTCCACTATGTCGAGTCCCGTGCGGACCTGATTGTGGTCGAGGAAGTGGACGGCCTCAGTTCCGATTCGGCCTCTTCCAGCTCGTCGTCCTCTTCCTCTAGCAGTCTGTAAAACCGCGCTGGTGGTGGCCTCAGCGCCAATCTCCCCAGAGGTACTGCGCCAGGCTGATGGCCGCTACCGGGGCGGTTTCGGTGCGCATTACTCTGGGGCCGAGCGTCAGGGGTTCACAACCGAATGCCCGAGCCTGCTCGATCTCCTCTTCCGATAGCCCCCCTTCCGGTCCCACCAGGAGACTCACGTGAGTGAGCGCTTCTTGGGCCGGGAGCCCTTTGCTGTCGCGGTGATGAAGGACAAATCGGCGAGTGCCGGCGGTCCGCTCGGCGGCCAGCCAGTCCGCCAGCGCCTGAGGTTGCGCCAGGGTGGGCAAACGGTTTCGCTGGCACTGCTCGCAGGCGCTGATGATCACCTGACGCCAGTGTTCCCACTTCTTCTCGAGTCGATCGCCCTTGAGTTTCACTTCCGTGCGTTCGGTAAACAGCGGCGTGATTCGGGTGGCGCCCAGCTCGGTGGCTTTCTGGATCACCCAGTCCATCCGGTCCCCCCGAGACAGGCCAATGGCCAGCTCCAGATCCAGGGGCGACTCCCGATCCTCGGCGGTAAAGGCGTCCAGTGTGGCCTCGACGGTTTTTTTACCCAACTCGGTCAGAGTGGCGGTAAACTCACCGCCCTGACCGTTAAACAGAATCAGTTCCCGCCCCGGCGTCATGCGCAGTACTTTGGCCAGGTGGCGGGAGGGCGCCTCTTCAAGAGTCACGGTGGATCCGGCCTGCAGGGGCTGGTCGGTAAACACCCGGGGGACACGCATGGCGAACTCCAGATCAAAAACCGGCAGTTTAGCAAACTTGCTCCCTGAACCAGATGCTTTCATTGCCCCTGTCGGGGGCTTTCACCATGACAGCAGTGGGGCACTGGCGGTATAATTCCGCTTTTGCTTCCCGGTCTCTGGAGATCCTATGGCCAACCGTCGCGCCCAAGTCAATCGCAATACCCTGGAAACCAAAATCAGCGTCAGCCTGGATCTGGACGGTGAAGGGAAGGGCGTGTTCGACACTGGAGTGCCATTCCTGGAGCACATGATGGACCAGATCGCCCGCCACGGCATGATCGATCTGGACATCACCTGCGATGGCGACACCCATATCGATGACCACCACACGGTGGAAGACATTGGTATCACCTTGGGGCAGGCGGTGGCCAAGGCCGTGGGGGACAAAAAAGGCATCCGCCGCTATGGCCACGCCTATGTTCCCCTGGACGAAGCGCTGTCGCGGGTGGTGATCGACTTTTCCGGTCGTCCCGGTCTGATGATGGACATTCCGTTCACTCAGAAGCGCATCGGCAAGTTCGATACTGAACTGTTTTCCGAATTTTTCCACGGTTTCGTCAACCACGCCCAGGTGACCCTGCACATCGATAACCTGCGCGGTCACAATGCCCACCACCAGATCGAGACGGTGTTCAAGGCTTTTGGCCGGGCACTGCGGATGGCGCTGGAGGAAGACCCCCGCATGGCGGGCGTGATGCCCTCCACCAAGGGCAGCCTGTAAGTTATGAGTAGCCAACAGATAGCGGTCATCGATTACGGCATGGGCAATCTCCACTCGGTGGCCAGTGCACTGGAGCACGTCGCACCTGAAGCCGAGGTACTGGTCACCAGTGATCCGGCCCAGGTGAGCGCCGCCGACCGGGTGTTGTTCCCCGGGGTAGGCGCCATTCGCGATTGCATGGCGGAAATCAAGCGCCTGAAATTTGATGAACTGCTGCGCGAGCAGGTCGCCAGCGGCAAGCCCGTGCTGGGCGTCTGCGTCGGCATGCAGGCGCTGATGGACCGCAGCGAAGAGAACGGTGGCGTAGACTGCATCGGTCTGCTGCCGGGGAAGGTGCGCTACTTTGGCGCCGACCTGAAAGACGCCGACGGCCAACGCCTGAAGGTGCCCCACATGGGCTGGAACCAGGTCCACCACACTCACCACCCGCTCTGGGCGGGCATCGAGCAGGACGCGCGCTTTTACTTCGTGCACAGCTTCTATGTGGAGGCCGGCAACCCCGAGCAGGTGGCCGGCACCTGCGACTATGGCACCACCTTCGCGGCGGCGCTGACCCAGGACAACCTGTTTGCCGTGCAATTCCACCCGGAGAAAAGCCATACGGCCGGGTTGCAGTTGTTGCGCAATTTTGTGGATTGGAATGGCAAGCCCTGACTTTTGGTAACGGCGGATGCGGCCTTCGGCCTTATCCGCCCTACCTAAGTTTCCGTAGGGCGGATAAGGCCGAA
>NZ_DFTP01000024.1:24328-25116 GCF_002381585.1 Marinimicrobium sp. UBA4209 | reverse complement strand
GCGATCAGGAGGTCGATCTCGTTCGGCTCATCCGACAGGACATGGTGTTTTTCCTTCGCCTGCGGAGCGAACAAGGTCAGTAGAGACTGGAAATCATAGCCCCGGCCAAGCGTGGATTTGGGTGCTTCGGAGCCAGTGACGATAGCGCTGTGCAGTCCGTGGTCTTCAAGAATCCCCGGCACCAGCTGGTTGTAGAGGTAGTGCGCAGTATCGGAAAAGGCCGTGAAAATGACGATCTTCCGGTTTTCGGGATTGATGGGCGCATTGATCTTGTTGTTGAGTTGCGCTTTGATGTGCTGCAGTTTGGCGTCGTCTTCCGGAGTTACTTTTTCCATCTCGGCCAATAGCGCTGCGAGAACGCCAAGATCAGCCTCAAGGTCCCGCTCCCAGGACGGCAAGTCCATGTCGGCCAAGTTGATGCGCACCTTTCCACCGATACTGTCGTCATCAGCGGGCAGCCATTCCTCATCTTCGGGCTCTGCATCCTCAAAACCGGCGGTGACATCCGCGAAGCCGGCATCGCGGCCAGTTTCCTTATAGGTGGCGATCTTTTCCAGCGTGCGAGTGTGATTATCCTGCAGTTTTTTCAAAGTCTTACGGAATGCTTCTACCGAGCTCTCCAGGCGCTTGAGCAGGTTAGTGGTCATCAGAGCCTGAAGACTGCGCTCCCGGTCCGCCTGCTTGAGCCGGCCGCCACCGCTGGACACCTCGGTGTCGTAAAGTGCCTCGTACTTTGCTAACCGGCTGGGCAAGATGTAATTCACAGGGGCATAGACCGCGAGCTTGAC
>NZ_DFTP01000024.1:0-24224 GCF_002381585.1 Marinimicrobium sp. UBA4209 | reverse complement strand
GGCGATGGTGACACTGTCCAGCAATTCGAAGAAGTCAAAGTCCAACGCCTCCAGAATCGCCCCTGCGGTGCGCTCTTCCGGCGGCATCCTAGACCAAGCGTTGAATGCAGTCTGTGCGCGGCGGAATATTTCCTCAATGTCTGTTTCTGTCCGCAGCTTTGCGGTGAGCGCATCGGATTCACCCTCATAGGCAAGAGCTAGCTGGTTTCGCAGGTCGGTAAAACGGTTGTTGACCGGCGTTGCGGAAAGCATTAAGACCTTGGTCTTGACCCCTTCGCGGATCACCTTGTTCATCAGACGCTGGTAGCGGGTTTCTCGGTCTTTGAAAACATCGTTGTTGCGGAAATTGTGCGATTCGTCGATCACCACTAGGTCATAGTTGCCCCAATTAACCCGGTCCAGTCGGGTGCCGAAGGATTCCCCGCTAGTACGCTGAAGATCGGTGTGGCAGAGGACCTCGTAGTTGAATCGGTCCTTAGCCAGGGGGTTAGTGGTGAGATTGCGGTTATAATTTAACCAGTTGTCAGCGAGTTTCTTGGGGCAGAGGACCAGTACGGAGCGATTGCGCAGCTCGTAATACTTGATGACCGCAAGGGCTGTGAACGTCTTCCCAAGGCCTACGCTGTCAGCCAGGATGCAGCCGTTGTAAGTTTCCAGCTTGTTGATGATGCCGGTGGCCCCGTCACGTTGGAAACTGTACAGCTTGTTCCAGATAAGGCTATCCTGATAGCCGGTCCGGTCGTTGGGCAGGACATCTTCGCTGATGTCTCCCAGAAACTCATTGAAAATGTTGTAGAGCATCAGGAAGTAAATGCGCTCGGGAGAATTTTCTTGGTACACCGATGCGATGTGCTCACACAGCCTATCGGTCACATCTTCAATTTTTTCGGGATCACTCCAAATCTGGTCGAACAAGCGCAGAAAGTTGGCCGTGTACGCCGGGTCATCAAACCGATTGACGAAGTTGGAGACGGCGTCGCCTTGCTGATAACCCAGGTCGACGGCGGTAAAGCCGTGCAGGGGCTGATAGACCGCCTCTTCATTTTCTGCCTCAACGCAAGCGAACTGTTGCATGGGTGCTTTGCTACGATTGGATCGGAAAACAGCCTTACGCTGCATCCAGTCAGCGCATTCCCTAGCAATGGCTCGCTGGGTCAGCTGGTTCTTCAGCTGAATTTCAAACTCACTGCCGTAAAAGCTCCGCTCCCGCTCGGCCTTTGGGATATGAAATTCCCGGCGGACCTTGCGACCGCTGTCAGTGACTTCGTCGGGGACGAATGTCGGAGAGGTGAAAATGAACTCCAAGGATTCAATGGATTCGAGCTGCTCCTTCAGTTCCGCAAAGGCGTAGATGGAGAAACAGGACGCCGCAATCTTCAGCTTCGCACCTGGCTCGATACTGCTTCGAAGGTCGTCCCCGAGAAGGTCGTTGATATTATCAATCAGCTTCATGGGAACTCCGTGGCATTGCCGAGTGCGTTTGCTGATCAATCCAGCGCTCGATATCCTGGCGCCGAAAACGCCAACTATTGGCCACTTTGAACGCCGGGATTTCTCCCTTAGCGGCGAGTCGATAGACAGTACGCTCGTGGACTTTGAGGAATTCCGCCACCTCTTTAAGAGTGATTACGTCGCCTGCCACCTGCCGAGTCCCGTGTCAAAATAGTACAATAGGGGACAATATAGGCCACGAGCATTAAATGTCAAATTAACCGCCAGTTTGATGTGAGCCCGCGTTTTCAGCACGGCCAAGCCAAAATTTTTCAAACCTATATCACCCCCATGACCCCGGCCCCAGCACGCCGGTAAACCCTGGTTGATATAGGAGATACGGCTATGCACACCGCATGCCCTCGTTGTAATTCCCACCGCATTATTCCCAGCCGCTATGGCCGCAAGGTCGGTGGCACCGTTGGCACTACTGCTGGCGCTATCAGTGGAGCCATTAGTGCTACCAGTGGCGCCCGATTGGGCTACACCGTCGGCGCGATCGCGGGCCCGGCGGGTGCCGCCTCTGGCGCGGTGCTTGGCGCCATTGTGGGCGGGCTCTCGGGCTGCGTCGTCGGCGTGAAGCTCGGCGACAAGCTTGATGAGGAGGTATTCCAGGCCTACCGCTGTCTGGGCTGCGAGCACCGGTTTTAACCCACCCCCACTGATCAAACTTTGCTCAGACCTTCGTGGGTCTGGGCTCTTTATTCCGTAGGAGAACCACTATGGCACACCTCGTTGAAAACATGGCCTATGTCGGCCAGACCCCGTGGCACGGCCTCGGCCGTCAATTGGATTCCGGCCTTCCCGTTGATGACTGGGTCATTCAGGCCGGCATGGACTGGGAGATCCAGGAATCCCCGGTGCGCTTTATTGCCGGGCAGCGTGAGTACCTGGGCGAGATCAAGCCCTTCGACGATCACAAGGTCCTGTATCGCTCGGACACCCACGACCCACTGTCGGTGGTGGGCAACCGCTACAAGGTGGTCCAGCCTCGGGAGATTCTGGAGTTTTACCGGGACCTAACCGAACGCTCCGGCTTCGAGCTGGAGACGGCGGGAGTGCTCAAAGGCGGGCGCAAGCTCTGGGCCCTGGCCCGCACCGGGCAGTCCACCACGCTCAAGGGCAAGGACACCACCAAGGGCTATGTGCTGCTGGCCACCGCCTGTGACGGGACCATGGCCACCACCGCTCAGTTCACCAGTGTGCGGGTGGTGTGTAACAACACCCTGGCTGTGGCACTGGGCAGCGGCGCGGGTGCGGTGAAGGTGCCCCACCGTTCGGTGTTTGATGCCGAGGCGGTCAAGCAGTCGCTGGGAATTACCGTCTCCGCGTGGGATGAGTTTATGTACCGGATGAAGCACTTGAGCAACCGCTCCGTTAAGGACAGTGAGGTGCGCCACTTCCTGCTGCGGGTGATGGGCGATCCAGATACAGCCTCCATCAGCAAGGGCACCGAGCGCAATATGGCTCGCGTGCAAGCGCTGTATGACGGCCAGGGCCTGGGGGCGGATCTCGCCTCTTCCAAGGGCACCGCCTACGGCCTGCTCACTGCCGTCACCCAGTTCGTGGACCACGAGCGCCGGGCACGCAGCCAGGACAATCGGCTGGACTCCGCCTGGTTCGGTCAGGGCGCAGCGCTCAAAGGCCGGGCTCTGAACCAGGCCCTGCTGATGGTCGCCTGAGCCCACGGCTCCACTCTTCCTTCTTTACTTACCGTCAAACCTCATAGAAGCCCCAGCCACCGACACGCGTGGCTGGGGCTTTTGTGCGTTTGGGAGACTCGACAATGAAAGCACCCCGTATTACCTCACCCAAGCAACGGCCTGCCCTGCGGCTGGTCTCCACCAAAGATCTGAGCCGGAACGACTGGCTCAAGGTTCGCCAGACCGGCCTCGGCGCCAGCGACGCGGCCGCCGCCGTGGGCCTGAACCCTTACCAATCCCAGCTTGAGCTGTGGATGATCAAAACCGGCCGGGAGGATCAGCTCCCCTCGGTCGATCCCGATGATAATGGCTCCCCCATGTACTGGGGCCATATTCTCGAACCGATTGTGGCCACCCACTACACCAAGCGCACGGGCAACAAGGTGCGCCGGGTGAACGCCGTCTTGCAGCACCCCGATAAAGACAAAGCCTGGATGCTGGCCAACCTGGACTACTCAGTGGTGGGCGCATCCGATGTTCAGATACTCGAATGCAAGACCGCCGGGGAGTTTGGGGCTCGGCTATGGCGCGACGGCGTACCGGAATACGTGCAGTGCCAGGTACAGCACCAGCTGGCAGTCACCGGCAAAGCCGCCGCCGATGTCTGTGTGCTGCTCTGCGGCCAGGAGATTCAGGTGCACCGCATTGAGCGGGACGATGCGCTGATTGCTCGATTGATCGAACTGGAGCGCAAGTTCTGGGACTACGTGGAAACCGACACCCCACCCCCAGCGGATGGCTCGGAGTCGGCCGGGGCCGCCTTGCGGTATCTGTACCCCCAGGACGACGGCGAGACGGTGGACTTCACCGATGACCCGCATCTGTGCAACGTGTTCGATCAGCTGGTGACGGCCCGCCATAAGCTCAAAACCTTGACCCAGCAGGAGGAGCTGCTCAAGCAGACTCTCCAGCAGGCCATGAGCGAGGCAACCCGAGCCACCTTTGCGCGGGGCTCGATCTCCTGGAAGCGGAGCAAGGACAGCAAAGCCTTGAATACCGATGCCCTGATGCGGGACCTGCCGGAGCTGATGAACGAGTACCACACCACTCGCCCCGGCAGCCGGCGCTTTCTGGTTCGCTCGACTGACTGAGCGGGTGTGTCCGCGCTCAGCTCTACGACTCCCTTCTATCCACTCCTTCTTTATCCATTCCCTTGGGTGAGCCGTTCTGCGGCTCGCCCTTTTTTAACGCTATGAGGATACCGCCATGATTAAAGGCCTTGCGATTACCCCGCCGGTCATCGGCCGAATCAGTATTGGGCGCGTGACCGAAAAGAACGGCATGCGTCTGCCGGAGAAAGACGATCAATTTACCTTAACCACCCAGGTGCAGAGCCCAGAGGGATGGTTGCTCCATCCACTGGATGCTGAACTGCGGGACCAGACTGAGACCGGCAAGCTGCGCACGATTCCGGTCACCCTGCCCTTTAGCGACCCCGACCTGAACTTCCGGGCCGAGTACACGTTGTTTGACCGAAGCACCGGTCGACCGGTCTGTGCCGGGGACGGCGAGCAATGTCGGCGTCGCCACGAGGAAGTCATGGAGCAGTTGCCCTGCCCGGCTCCCGCGCATTGCCAGTTCGCCGCTGGTGGCAAGTGCAAGCCCTACGGGCGGCTGAATGTGATGGTGGGTGACTACGACCCTCTGGGCACCTTCATCTTCCGCACCACCGGGTTCAACAGCATCCGTACTTTGATGGCTCGGCTGAGGTACTTCCAAGCCGTCTCCGGCGGACTGCTGGCCTGCCTGCCACTGGAGCTTCGCCTGCGCGGTAAAAGCACCACCCAAAGCCATAGGACACCGATCTTCTATGTCGATCTCGGTATCCGCGAAGGTCTGACCCTGGAAGCGGCTATCACCCAAGCGCGCGAAACCGCTCAACAGCGACATGAGTCTGGCTACGACCAGGACGCCTTGGATCAAGCGGCACGGTCGGCCCTGGCTAACTCCGCCTTCGAGGACGACGAGGACGAAACCCCAGTTATTCTGGAGGAGTTCTACCCCGACGCCACTACGAAGCCACCGGCTAACACCGCGCACCCCCTCTCCCTGGCCGACAAGCTCGAACAGCGTACAAAAGCGCAATAACCCTTTTCTCTCCCCTGACCGGCCCACTCATACACCGGCGGCGTTCATTCGCTGCCGGGGGCCGCCCTATGCGAGGACATTCTGATGAAAGACACAAATACCCCGGATACTCTGCCTTTCTACCCACCCGCCAACAAAGGCGACGACCACCATGGCCTGTCTGAAGCACTGGTACTAGACTGGGCTGAGGTGATCCTGCAGGAGCGCTTCCTGCGCAGCAACTACTTGGTCAGCCCCGACTTGGCCCGCCGCTACCTGCGGGTGGCGTTTGGCAAAGAAGACCGGGAAGTCTTCGGCATGGTTCTGCTGGACAACCGCCACGGCGTGCTGGATATCGCCAAGCTGTTCTACGGAACCATTGACGGCGCTTCCGTCCATCCCCGCGAAGTGGTGAAGACAGCGCTGAGCCACAACGCCGCTGCGGTACTACTGGTTCACAACCACCCCAGCGGCAACCCCGAACCCAGCACCGCCGACCGGCGGCTGACAGAGCGGCTGAAGGAAGCCCTTCAGTTGGTGGACGTTCGGGTCATTGACCACATGGTGGTTGGGAGTGATGAGGTGGTGAGTTTTGCGGAGCGGGGGTTGATATGACACCACTGGTACGCTCGGTCAATGCCGAGCGTACCAGTGGTGTTCAACTCCTTTTTTTGCAGTCTTCCCCAAACTTATACTCAAGCCTGAGAAAATATCCACTCCATCAGGAATCAATTTAGCAATACTAACCCTTTAACGCATGCCCTCTCCAAAGGTAATACACAACCGGCAACACCAGCAGAGTCAGAACCATCGCGCTCAACATACCGCCCACCATTGGAGCCGCAATTCGGCTAACAACTTCTGCACCTGTGCCAGAGCTAAACATAATGGGCAGCAAGCCAGCAAAAGTGGAAACCCCCGTCATCATCACTGGTCTGACACGTAGCCCAGCTCCGTGTGTCACGGCTTGAATTAGTTCCTCTCGACGGAATGGCGCTCCTTTCTCTTTGCAATCACTTACGAATTGACTGTACGACTGATTGAGATAGGTCAGCATAATGACGCCAATTTCTACCGCGACACCCGCGAGAGCGATAAACCCGACCGCCACAGCTACAGAGAAATTGAAATTCAAAAGGAACATTAACCAGATGGACCCGATTACAGCAAGCGGCAAGGTTCCTAGAATTATGGCTACTTCAGCGAAGCTCCTGAAGTTCATGTACAGCAGTATGATGATAATAGCCAAAGTCAGCGGTATTACATAGGTCATCTTCTCCTTGGCGCGCTGCATATATTCATACTGGCCGGACCAGGTTACCGAATAGCCCGCCGGCAAATCCAGTTGTTCCTGAACGGTCACCATGGCCTGCTCAACGTAAGTGCCTACATCCACGCCTTCGATATCCACAAAAGTCCAGCCGTTGAGCCGTGCATTTTCACTCTTGATTGCCGGGGGGCCTTCCTCTACATATACCTTTGCCACATCGCCAAGTGCAATACGCTCTCCGGCGGGCGTAACAATGGGCAGCAATGCCAATTGTTCCGGCGAGTCCCGGTAATGCTGCGGGTAACGCAAATTGATCGGATAGCGTTCAAGCCCCTCAATCGTCTGCGACACATTCATTCCCCCAATGGCGGTAGCCACCACCTGCTGCACATCGGCAATATTCAGGCCATAGCGTGCCGCCTGTTCCCGCTGAATATCCACCTTGATATAGCGACCACCGGCCACCCGCTCAGAGTAAACCGAGGCGGTTCCGGGCACATCTTTAAGGACTTGTTCCAACTGCTGGCCAATGGCCTGGATTTCTTTCAAGTCCTCGCCCGCCACTTTAATACCTACCGGCGTTTTGATGCCGGTCGCCAGCATGTCAATTCGGGTTTTGATGGGCATCACCCAGGCGTTGGTCAGGCCGGGGAATCGTATTAGAGCATCCATCTCCTTTTTGAGTTTCTCTGTGGTCATGCCCTCGCGCCACTGGTCTTTGGGTTTGAGCTGTATGAAGGTTTCAATCATAGTCAGTGGCGCTGGGTCAGTCGCCGTGTCGGCACGACCGATCTTGCCGAACACGGTTTTGACTTCCGGCACCGTAGCAATCAACTTATCGGTTTGTTGCAGTAACTCCCTGGCTTTTCCGATGGACAGCCCCGGATAAGTGGTGGGCATATACATCAGGTCGCCCTCATCTAAGTCAGGAATAAACTCACTGCCGATTTGATTGACTGGCCAGATCCCAATCAAAAGTATCACAACAGCCATTGCAAGCGTGGTTTTGGGGAACCGCAAGACGCCTTTGAGCAATGGCATATAGCCAGCAATCAGTAGCCTGTTTACCGGGTTCTTGCTTTCGGCGACCACCTTTCCTCGAATGAAATACCCCATCAAAACCGGAACCACTGTAACAGCGAGCGCCGCACTGGCCGCCATGGCATAGGTTTTAGTAAATGCCAGCGGACTGAACATCCGTCCCTCCTGGGCCTCCAGGGTAAACACCGGAATAAAGCTTACGGTGATAATCAGCAGACTGAAAAACAATGCGGGGCCCACCTCCGAAGCCGATTTCGCCACTACTTGCCAACGGTTTTCCGGCGTCAAAGGCGTCCGCTCCATGTGCTTGTGCATGTTCTCGATCATAACGATGGCACCGTCAATCATCGCGCCTATTGCAATCGCGATACCGCCCAGCGACATAATGTTGGCGTTCAGACCTTGAAGATGCATCACGATAAAAGCCGTCAAAATGCCCAACGGAAGGCTGATGACAGCAACCAGTGATGACCTGACATGAAAGAGGAAAATGACGCAGATCAGCGCCACAATGGCAAGTTCTTCGAGCAGACTTTTCCATAAACTGTCAACGGCCCGGGAGATTAATCCGGAACGATCATAAACGGTGACAATCTCTACCCCTTCGGGCAAACCGCTTTTGAGCTTTTCCAGCTTTGCTTTGACGCCGTCAATGGTTTTTTGAGCATTTTCTCCCGAGCGCATCACCACGATACCGCCCACAGTTTCACCTTCACCATTGAGCTCAGCTATGCCACGGCGCATCTGTGGACCCACCTGGATCTCAGCCACGTTTTTTAGTAGCAGCGGCCCGCCGTTAGCGTTCACACCCAAGGGAATGTTACCCAGATCCTCCACGCTTTGGACGTAACCCGTGGCGCGCACCATATACTCTGCTTCCGCCATTTCCACCACTGAGGCACCGATCTCCTGGTTGCCACGTTGAATGGCGTTCTGAATATGCGACAGCGGGATATCAAAAGCACGTAGCTTTTCCGGATTAACCTTCACCTGGTACTGCTTGACCATGCCGCCAAGGGCCGATACCTCAGAAACGCCGCTCACCGTTTGCAGCTCGTATTTCAGGAACCAATCCTGCAGGCTGCGCAGCTGGCTCAAGTCATGCTTGCCACTGCGATCCACCAACGCGTAGAGGTAGACCCAGCCAACCCCGGTTGCGTCCGGCCCAAGTTGTGGCCGGGCGCTTGGTGGCAGTGTGGGAGCCACTTGGGACAGATACTCCAGCACCCTCGAACGGGCCCAGTAGGCGTCAGTATCATCATCAAAAATGACATAGACATAGGAATCGCCAAAAAAAGAATAGCCCCGCACGGTTTCCGCGCCCGGCACCGATAGCATGGCCGTGGTCAGTGGATAGGTGACTTGATCCTCCACCACCTGCGGCGCCTGCCCGGGGTAGTTGGTCTTAATGATGACCTGTACGTCGGATAGATCCGGGATCGCGTCTACGGGGGTATTCTTCACGGAATAGAGGCCCACACCCACCAGCATCAAGGTGCCCAGCAGCACGAAAAATCGATTGCTGATGGACCAACGAATGATGGACTCAATCATGACGATGCTCCTCGTTGTCGTGATGATCGTGTTCCATGGCGTCCTGGCTCATGCTGTCGTGGTCCGGCATAGACATCTCATCGTGGCCCTTCTCGCTCGGTTCCGGCATCGAGCCCTGGCCTCCCCCTTTATGCTGGCTGTGGTCCATTTCAGAAGATTCGGTATCGCCTGAAGATCCTTCACCGGGGATGTGAACTTGGCTCAAGCGGTAGTCACCGCCGCTATCGTTGACGATCTGTACATGCAGGCGCATCCCCGGCTCGAGATCCTCCATGCTGACGCCTTCCTCGACCATGAAATCCATGGTCATGGCGGGCCAATCCCAATCTGGTATCGGCTCGTGCTCGAGAGTGGCCATACGATGATCGGGCATCAGGCTGAGAATACGAGCGGAAACCCAAGTCGACGAGGGTTCAATGTCTTCTTCAACAGAGGCCTGTTCGCTCTGGTCGGGACGCGGCGTCATGCGTTCCAAATCTGCGGTTTTGCTGGATTCCGAGTCGATCAGGAATTGTGCGGAGGTGACGACACGCTCCCCTTCATTTAAGCCAGCCAGAATTTCCACGTGCCGCTCTCCGACGCGCCCCACTTCAACGACTACGGATCTAAACCTGCCCTCTCCTAGTGCCAACACCACGCGTGCTTGACTGCCGGTACGAATCAAGGCTTCACGTGGAATCAACAGGGTTTCCGCTCCCGCCTCGGTTTCAATGACCATCTGCGCGAACATGCCTGGTTTCAAGAACCCGTCGGGGTTGTGGAAGTGCACCCGGACCTGGGCTGTACGGGTTTCGGCATTGAGTGACGGATAGAGGTAATCTACCTGCCCTAACCACTCGCGACCGGGTAGATAGTCCAAGCGCATACGCACAGGATCGCCCTCACTGACCAGGTTCGCCTGGCGCTCAAACACCTCTCCGATCACCCAGATGTGCTCCAGCTGACCTATGCTCATCATATTAGTGCCGGGTTTGATGAACATGCCTTCACGCACCGAGAGATTCTCCAATACACCGGACTGAGGGGCCACGAAAGTGATGTGTTGATTAATCCTTCGGGTTTCACGCACCCGGTCGATTTCATTCTGAGGTAAATTCAACGCCAACAGCTGGTCTACCGCGGCACCTACAGCCACTGAATTGTCGCGCTTTAGCGCCATTAGCAGCTCTTCTTGGGCGTTGACCAGCGTGGGCGAATAGAGCGTGTACAAAGGTTCGCCTTTTTTGACCGGATCGCCAACCGCTTCAACGTAGAGCTTCTCAATCCAGCCCTCAACTCGCGGGTTGACATGCACCAAGCGATTCTCACTGTATTGCACATACCCGACGGTTCTAACCTCCGGCTGAAGTCTGCCGGAGTCAACCCTAGCGGTACGCACCCCGAGATTATTGACCACCACGGGGGAAATTTTGACGGTCCCAGGCTCATCCTTACCACTGCCCTCCTCATAAACCGGAACAAGGTCCATGCCCATGGGCGATTTGCCGGGTTTGTCGCGCCGATATTCGGCATCCATGGGTGCCACCCAGTACAGCGGTTGCCGTTCGCCCTCAGTGGCTGTAGTCCCATTTTCGTTGACGTCACTCAACAACCAGAATCCCGATACACCGAGCAACGCACCCACGGTTGTACCAAGCAGTACTTTAGTTAATGTATTCATTGTTTACCTTCCTAAAACGGTTCGATTGCCCTGCATCGTCCGACGAGGGCTCGGCGAGCAGGTAATTGATTTGGGCCATTATTTTCTGACGCTCCACCGCGATCACAAGTGCTTCGACTTTGGCATTCAGTTCGGCAATGCGCGCCCGGACGGCCTCGGCGAAGTCTCCGCTATCGTTGCCATAGGCCGCCAACGAAGCCTCTGCCTGGTCGGCCATTTGCGGTAGCAGCTGCTCGGTGTACAGCGCCAAGCGCTCATCGAGCCGCGTCAGCTGAACGCTCGCCGTTTCCAGTTCTGCCATCAGTTGGCGACGAAGCAAGTGCCTTTCGGTTTTGATGGCTTCGGCTCGATTCACGGCGGCGCTGACCTCCCTGTCCTGGCGGTTGCCTGTGAAAATGGGAAGATCGAACGTCACGCCAATTGAGAACAGATCAGACCGCTCGCGCCCCATGGGATCGCGGGCGCGAGAGCCGTACTGGGCGGTCAGGCCCCACTCGGGTTTGTATTTCTGTTCTGCCAAATCGACGCCGGTTTGGGTCGCGTCAATGCGCTGCTCCAGCGCCATCAGAGCTGGGTGATGGCGGATCAACTGGTAGCGTGCGTGTTCGTCAGCGGCCTCGATAGTCGGTATAGTAAGCGGCCTGGCGAGTGATGGCGTCGGCAGTATCGGCGCTAAGGGGACTCTTGCAGCAGCCCCGATCCATTCAGACAGGCGGCGCTGTGCGGCCTCTTTCTGCTGCTTTAGCGTTGTCAAGCGATCATCCAGACGGGTTAGCTCCAACTGCGCGCGAATGACATCCTGCTGACGGACCTGACCCAACGCCGACGAATAATGGGCCTCGGCAGATTCCACCAGTTGCTCGAACAACCCCCGATCCCGCTCGATCAATCGAATACTTTCCTGTGCCCTGTAGGCCTCTAGCCATAACTGACTGGCCGTTGCTTCCACCTTGGCGCGGCGATCTATCCTCAGCAGAGGGTGCTGTCCAGCAAGCTGCTGTTTTTGCCGTTTGGCAAGCGCCAGACTGTCACCACGTGGGAACATTTGCGTGACACCCACCGACAACTGAGTCATAGCCTCCTGGTTGATGTCGAAGCTATCTACGGGGAAATTGCCCGCCATCAGACTCACGCGGGGATCCGGCAAGCTCGCTGCGGCAGTCGCCTCATCATTGAGCGCCTGCTGGGTGTGCTTGCTGCCAGCAAGCCAAGGATCTGCTTCGACGGCGAGGGCTACCGCTTCTTCCAAGGTCAGCGATTCCGAAACCGGCTGAGCAAGGGCTGTAGCACTGCCCAAACCAAGTGACATAACGGATAGCATTATGACTAGTACTCTCATAACTGAACTTCCTGTTGATCACCCGGCTGATATTGCTGGGCGGGGTTCTCTACACTGACAAACACTTCGGTGTTGCCATCTTTTTTCATCAGCAGGACCTGATAAGCCCTAAACCGATCTTCAGCCTCCATCCCCGGACTGCCAAGGGGCATGGCGGGTACAGTCAGACCCACAGCATCAGACGGAGGGTTGGCCAGAAACTGTTGGATGTAGCGCGCCGGGATATGCCCTTCGAAGACGTAGCCTTGTGACGATACGGAGGTATGACAGGAGCGGAGATTGGGTGCGATCCGATACCGATCTTTTATGAGTTTCAGGCTTGATGGGTGTTGGACATCTGTTTCAAAGCCCTCGACATCTATATGGTCAATCCACTTTTTGCAGCAGCCGCAACTTCGACTTTTGTAGACGGTGAGCACCTCAGCGCCACCAATGGCCCGATCAGGATTAACGAATCTCTCCTCCACTTTCCCACAAGCAACTAGCAAGGGCAGCGTGAGCAACCCCAGCATCAGAATTTTAAGGCGTGATGAATGCATATTTGCCTCCCATGACAAATCGCCACTTCGTGTTCAGGTTTCAATTAAAAGGCAGCGCCGCTTCGCCTCCCTTTGGGACGGCACATTACCTTTAGTACTTGGTTAGCACGGATTAATTGAGTGAAATCAGGCGATTGGAGGTCTTAGAAAAGGGAAAATCGGTGCCAGAGGAAGGGCAAGGTAGCGCAAACCTGAAGCCTCAGAACGAGTCCCCAATGACTCCGGGGTAGTCACGGAAGAAGTCAACATCTGAATTGACAAGGCACATCCCACCACCGCACAGCCAACCCCCGATTTATCGGTATCGCAGCACGCCCCCTCTGCAGACTGCACGCTCTCGACAGAGCCCATTGCTTGGTGATCAGTGTGCTCGGCAATATCTTGTAAGTTCATGGATAGCCCGCTCGCTCTATAATCCATAGTACAAAAGTTGACCATAGCCGTGGCAGAGGCCTGCCACAACAGCGGTATTATTAGTAGAATTAAAAGAACTGTTCTCCGGTTCACCCAACCACACCTTTGTCTGTTCAGAATCGGCGACACTCCCTATAATCTATAGCGTCTCGTCTATATTGCCCGCACGATCTAAAGTTCCTGTGCGTCGGTCTAACCCTATCGTTCTATCGCGTCACCCCTGCTCAAAAAGGCGGTCGCCCAAGCGTAAGATCTTTCAGCTACCATGATAAGAAAAATAAAACAACAGAAAGATGACGTCAAGATTACAAATTTGTAATCTATTCGTCACGTCCTGGAAATGGGCTAACCTTCAGACTCTAGTTTTAAGTTGACCTGTGACCAGGACACAGGTCTACCATACCGATATTGATAGTTGAACCTATGTCTTTAACGCAGGACCTTGACGTGGATCAATATGAGAGCTAACACCCAAGGTTACCCTGTTTACATTGCTGACGAAAGGGATGTGACCCTATGCGTGTTAACCAACTGGCTAATGAGACTGGGGTAAGTGTAGATACTGTTCGCTACTACACCCGTATTGGATTTCTGAAACCAACGAAGAACCCGTCCAATGGCTACAAGGAGTACTGTGCCAAGGAAAAGCGTCGAATGAGGTTTATCCTCAGCGCCAGACAACTCGGCTTTTCGGTGAGCGATATCGCCGAAATCCTGGAAACCGCTGATCAAGGTGAATCCCCCTGTCCTCTCGCTAGGGGGCTTATACAGAAGCGTCTGGAGGAGAACGAGAAAGGCTTCCAAGATAGTCAGCGACTACGGCAACGTATGTACTCCGCAGTCAGGGATTGGGAAACAAAACCGGACCGGGCGCCAACAGGCAACATGATCTGTCATCTGATCGAGGAGTTCAGTGAGAGCGGGGAGGATAAACGTTCAGTGTGACACAATCATTGAATATCTAAAGCTTATTGACACAAACAGAGGCACAAGCGCATGCATGTAGGAACCTGGGGTCTGGCAATTATCGTCACGGTTGTTGTCTCATGGCTGATGTACCGATATCTAGCTCCGGCCAGCTGGAAAGAATGGACGCGCGCTGGCGTGCTGCAGGCCTTTATTATCGCCTTCTACGCTGAAATGTACGGGTTTCCTTTAACGATCTACTTTCTAACCCGATTCTTCGGCCTCGATCTGGCATGGAACGAAGGCGGCAACCTCTGGGCGCAATTGTTCGGCACTCCTACCGCGCACGTCATAGCCATGCTGCTCGGCTATAGCCTGGTATTCGTAGGAGCAACTCTGGTCGCGGAGGGCTGGCGCCGGATACATCAAGCACGGCGCCGTGAGACTCTAATGACCGATGGCATTTACGCGATTGTTCGCCACCCCCAATACACTGGCCTCTTTCTCATCGTGTTCGGTGAAGGGGTTGTGCACTGGCCGACGATTGTCTCACTGATCGCCTTCCCAGTAATTGTCCTAGCCTACACGCTACTGGCTCTGAAAGAAGAGCGGCAGATGCTGGAACAGTTTGGTGATGAATATCGGGCTTATCGACAGCACGTCCCGATGTTCATTCCCCGCCTCAATAAGTTGCAGCAGCAGGAGTTTTGAATGAGCTTAGAATTCACAACCATTATTAGTGGTATTGTTCTTCTGGCGGTTTTTGCGCTGGTGGGCTGGAACCTACGAAGAAAGCGTTCGCGATCTGAAAAAGCAGGGGAAAAGAATGAGCGTTGACTCACAACCTTCGAGCGCTGTGGCTAAGCTGACTGTGCCGGGCATGGGGTCGGACCACTGTGCGGGTATTGTAAAGACCTCGCTACAGCGTCTTGACAGCGTCGGCGACATTACAACCAATATCGCTAGCCACCGCGTAGAAGTCACCTACGACCCCTCGACGGTGGACCTGGACGATCTCCGCAAAGCTGTGGAAAACGCCGGCTACGACGTCGCCGCAGCCAACACTTCGGGGGCGGGAAAGAACGCCCAGCTTATCGTGCCGGGCATGGGCTCAGACCACTGTGCGGGCATTGTGCGTGAATCGCTCCAGCGGCTAGAGGGCATTGAGAGTATCAAAACCAATATCGCCAGCCACAAGGTTCACGTCGTAATGACCGACGCTGGACCCAGTGTTGAACAGCTTAAACAGGCGGTTGAAAAAGCCGGCTACGATGTCGCTCAAGCCTCCTCCGAAGCAGCGGAAGATGAAGCGGAAAAGGATGCCGATATCGAAGACGCCTACTTGAATCAGGCTTTGAAACGCCTTTGGATCGCCGGGATACCGACAACACTGATCATGGTGTTGATGATCCCGCACATGTTCTGGAAACCGATCCCCGGTTATCTTTTGATTGTGGCCCTGTTGGCGTTTCCGGTGGTTTTTCTATATGGCGGCGCAGCCACTCACAAGTCCACCTGGCGCTCGCTCACCAACCGCACCTTCAACATGGATGTACTGATTTCCATGGGCAGCGTTCCGCCCTACCTGATCGGCCTGGCAGGCTTTTTCGTCACCATGACGTCATTCATTGAAATGGCCGCCACCATCATGACCTTTCACCTATTGGGGCGCTATCTTGAGGCCAAAGCCAAGGGCCGTGCATCTCAGGCGATCCGAAAATTATTAACCTTGGGCGCCAAGACCGCACGGGTCGAACGCGATGGCCAGGAGCAGGAAGTTCCCGTCAAGGAACTGCAACCGGGCGACATCATGGTGATCCGCCCCGGTGACAAGGTGCCGACGGATGGCGAAGTGGTAGAAGGCGAGAGCCATCTGGATGAATCGATTGCCACCGGCGAGTCGGTTCCAGTGTATAAATCTCCGGGCGATACCGTCATTGGCGCGACCATCAATAAAGAGGGACGTTTACGGGTCAAGGCCACCAAGGTGGGCGGCGATACCTTTTTGTCCCAGGTGATCAAACTGGTAGAACAGGCCCAAGGCTCGCGAGTGCCCATTCAGGAATTCGCCGACCGCATGACGGGGCGTTTTGTGCCCATCGTCATTCTGATTGCCCTGGCAAGCTTTGCGGTGTGGTTTGTTGCCGCCGACAGCCTGCGCCCCATACTTGCATGGGGCGCGGATTTTCTGCCCTGGGTTGATCAAACGGCGACCACCCCAGTACTGGCTATTCTCGCCGCCATTGCGGTTCTGGTTATCGCCTGCCCCTGCGCTTTGGGCTTGGCAACGCCTACCGCGCTGATGGTGGGCTCGGGTATTGGGGCCGAGCGAGGCATTCTGATTCGCTCCGGCGAGGCTATTCAAACCTTCAAAGACGTCAAGGTGATGGTGCTTGATAAAACCGGCACTATCACACGGGGCGAGCCCAAACTGACTGAAGTGGTTACGGCCAACAATGTCACAGAACAACAACTGCTGCAGTGGGCCGCGACGGTGGAAAATGCCTCTGAGCACCCCATTGCCCGCGCCATTGTCGAAGGCGCCCGCGAGCGTCAGGTGAGCCCGGGGGAGGTCAAAGAATTTCGTTCCACTGGCGCGCGCGGCGTTTCCGGCAGAGTCGATGGTACGATGGTACTGATTGGCAACCGCAAACTGCTGAACGAAGAAGGAATAAGCGGTCTAGAGGCCTTGGACCAAGAATTGGACAATCTGGAGGGACGCGGGCGCACCGCCGTACTGGTCGCGGTTGATGGGCAAGCGTGTGGCATTGTCGCGGTGGCGGATACCATCAAGGGGGAGTCGGTAGCCGCGATTCGCGGCATGCATGACTTGGGCTTGCATGTGGTGATGATCACCGGCGACAACGAACGTGCGGCGCGCGCTGTTGCCGAGGAGGTGGGTATCGACGAAGTGCAGGCCGGGGTACTTCCGGAAGGCAAGGTGGATGCAATTCGTCAGCTGCAGAAAAAGCATGGCAATCATGTCGCCATGGTCGGCGATGGCATCAATGATGCGCCAGCGCTGAAACAGGCAAACGTGGGTATTGCCATAGGTGCCGGCGCTGATGTGGCCATTGAGGCGGCCGATGTGACTCTGGTTCGCGGTGAGCTGACCGGTGTAGTGGAAGCCATGCACCTCTCCCGAGCCACCTTTGGGAAAATTGTTCAGAACCTGATTTGGGCGAGTGCCTACAATGTGGCCGCCATACCCATCGCCGCCATCGGATTGCTACACCCCATGATCGGCGTGATCGCCATGACCGTGAGCTCGTTATCAGTCATCGGCAATTCAATTCTTCTTAAGCGTGTAAAGCTGAGTGTCGATAAATGATTCGATTTCACACCGATAGAGGCCGCTACCTCGGCACTGGAGAAACCTAATGGCTAACAAACCCGGTTACTGGAACAGTCTTCACGGATTTGCGACGATCTTGTTGGTTGGCGCAGCGCTTTACTTTCTATTTGTAGAGCACGGAGCGCACGTCTTTCCGTTTCTCCCCTACCTGATCATTCTCCTCTGTCCGTTAATGCACCTTTTTATGCATAAGGGGCACGGTCACGGAGAAAGCGGGCATGGCGAACACAACCACCAGGACACGGAGCAAGCTTACCGCCGCGGCCTGGAAGAAGGCCGAAAGGAGGCTGACAGAAAATGAAGCATAAAGAGCATCGCCTGGGAGTTTCGGAAGTTAACTTGGTGACCCGTCACCTCGGGCTTAAGCGACCCATCAATACCGAGAAACTGACCGAAGCCATTGCGGAAATCGATCAGCTCTATGGCTTGGATGATATCGCCTTTGTCGAGACATCCGACCGGCTCGATTTCTCCTATGACGCATCGCGGCTATGCCTCCAGTGTGTGGAGGACATCCTTATCAAGTTCGGTATTCCAATCAAGCAGGATTGGTGGACGCGCTTCAAAGAGGAGTATTACCTGTTCGTCGACCAAAACGTTAAAGACAACGCCCAACATGAACCCTGGAGTTGCCACCGAGTACCTCCGCACAATCGAAAATAGAGACGCCATTAAAAGGGCCCTTGATGACCGAAGAGCATTACCTACTGAAACCGCGCCGACTGGGTATCGATAGCCATCAAGAGCTGGTGGTCTATATGCGCAATGATTGCCACGTCTGCCACTCGGAAGGATTCAATGCTCAAAGCCGAGTACAAGTCAACATTGGCGAGCGAAGCGTTTTGGCTAGTCTCAACGTCATACATGGAGACTGGCTTGCACCGGATGAATTCGGGCTGTCGGAATCCGCTTGGCACACCCTTGCCCCCCAGCCTGGCGAACTCGCCGGTTTCGTTCACCCGCCCACGGTAGAATCCATGAGCTCGGTGCGTGCCAAGATCTATGGAAAGCCACTGGAGGACATACAGTTTGACGCCATCATCTCGGACATCTGCAAAGGGTTTTATACCGACGTGGAGCTGGCCACCTTCCTGACCGCGTGCGCCAGTCGTGGATTAAACCGAACCGAGACCGCCAGCTTAACTCGGGCCATGATAAACGCGGGGGAGCGCCTTGACTGGCATCGCGATGTGGTCGTAGACAAGCACTGCGTTGGTGGCCTGCCCGGCAACAGAACCACGCCTCTTGTGGTAGCTATGGTGGCTGCAGAGGGTTTGATCATGCCAAAGACCTCCTCGCGGGCGATCACCTCTCCGGCAGGCACCGCCGACACAATGGAAACCTTGGCGCCGGTCGCCCTTTCCATTGACGACATGCAGCGCGTCGTGGAGCAGGAAGGCGGCTGCATCGCCTGGGGCGGTGCAGTCTCCCTGAGCCCTGCCGATGACGTTCTGATTCGTATCGAACGGGCAATCGATCTCGACAGCGAGGGACAACTAGTGGCATCGGTGCTGTCTAAAAAAGCCGCCGCTGGTGCCACCCATGTCGTGCTCGACCTTCCGGTCGGTCCCACAGCCAAGGTTCGCAGTGAAGAGGACGCCCAGTGTTTAGCAAGGCTGCTGCGCGAGACCGCTGAAGTGATCGGGCTGACTGTTCGGACGGTCATCACCGACGGTCGGCAGCCAGTCGGACGAGGCATAGGTCCCACCCTGGAGGCCCGAGATGTTCTGGCTGTGCTCCAAAACAAGGAAGACGCATCTGCGGACCTCAGGGATCGGTCTATCCAACTGGCCGGTGCGATTTTCGAGCTTGCCGGGCTTGTCGAAAAAGGCAGCGGCGTCAATCTGGCCGCGCAATCCCTGACCAGTGGTCGGGCCTGGCAAAAATTTAGAGCTATTTGCGAAGCCCAGGGCGGCATGCGCGTACTGCCGGTGGCGGCTCAGACTCAGCCGGTGCCAGCAAGTCGTCATGGCTTCATTACCGCCATCGACAACCGTCTACTGGCACGCATAGCCAAGCTCGCCGGCGCGCCAGCCACCCCAGCTTCGGGACTCGACTTACATGTACGCCTCGGCGACTGGGTCGAGGCCGGCCAACCTCTGTTTACCTTGCATGCCGAGTCCGCAGGAGAGCTTGCCTACGCGCTGGAGTACTTACGCAGTCGTCCCGACGTTATTTCTATCTCTGAATATCCGTCATAAGGCCTTCTCAATTCGCGTCCAATACCGCTCATTGATTTTAAAAAAGGACCAGGCATGACAATCCGTTGGAATGTGCTATTCAACCTCCACAGTGACAAAGAACTTGCTCTAACCCTTTGCGGGTCGCTGGATCTTCGCGAGGGTCAGTTCGACATGCGCCACTTCCCCGATGGCGAAAGCTATGTGCGGGTGCTGGATGAGGTTAAAGACCTCAATGTGGTGGTGCTGGCGGACCTTTATCAACCTGATCACCGAACCCTGCCTTTACTCCTGCTGGCCGAAACACTCAGGGACCTCGGTGCCAAGGAGATTCTGCTGGTGGCGCCCTACCTTCCGTACATGCGCCAGGACAAGCGCTTTCACGGCGGGGAGGGTGTGACATCGCGTTACTTCGCGCAATTGTTGTCCCGCTACTTTTCAGCGCTGGTCACCGTTGATCCTCACCTGCACCGCTACCATAATTTGTCGGAAATCTACGGTATTCCCACCCAGGTCGCTCACGCAGCGCCAGTAATTGCGGAGTGGATCGCCACCATCGTCGACAATCCGGTGTTGATCGGCCCCGACAGCGAGAGCGAGCAATGGGTCACTGCGGTGGCAAAGCAGGCAGGTGTGCCCTTTACCGTATTGAGTAAAACCCGACGTGGCGACCGTGAGGTCGAGATCAGTGTGCCTCACCTTGAGCAATGGCTGAATCACACTCCGGTACTGGTCGATGACATTATCTCCAGCGGCCATACCATGCTGGAAACCATGGCTCACCTTAATCGCCTTGGGCTGCCGAAAGTGGTCTGCATCGGCGTTCACGGAATCTTTGCGGAAGGAGCCGATATGGAGCTAATTGAAAAATCAGCTCGACTGGTCAGTTGTAATACGATCTCACATCCCAGCAACGCCATCAATATCGGAGGCCTTCTGGCCACCAGTATCCGCGAGTTGGCTTGATTCGCTATGAAGACTCAATCAAAAGCCGCGAACGTTGCTTGGATGGTGGTAGTTGTACTGCTCTGGGCCATCTGTTTTCCTTTCATCGTGACGGGGCTGCCGGACGCTCCCCCCTTGCTGTTTGCTGCCTTGCGCGCTTTTCTTGCGGGAGGGCTGCTCTTCGCGGTTCACTTGGTTCAGCGGCGGCGCGAGCCTTACCCTTTTAGCCCCCGAGACCTGGGGCTGTTGAGCTTAATCGGATTGTCCTATACAGCGATGGGATTTGGCGGAATGTTTCTAGCAGCAGGACACCTATCACCGGGACTGGCAACTGTCCTGGCAAGTACTCAGCCCCTGATTGCCGCAGCGATCGCCGCCGCTTGGCTCGGAGAAACGTTGAAGACCAAGGGCATAGCCGGACTTGTCATAGGTTTTTTGGGCGTCACCTTGCTTTCTTGGTCCGGATTCGACAATAACAATGCCGGTTATCTATGGGGAATTACCTGGGTTCTTGTGGGCGCCATCGGAATAGCCATCGGCAACATTTTATTAAAGAAGCGTGCCGGGGGATCAGTTGCCGCACCCATGGCCGTTCAGTTATTAATAGGCGGCGGAATACTCTTGCTTGCATCCGCGGTGGGCGGCGAACAGTGGGAGATTCGGTGGACATTTCGGTTCACCGGTTCCCTGCTCATTCTATCCGCTCTGGCGACAGCCGCCATGATGTATTTATGGTTCGCCCTGCTGGCCCGCGCACCCTTAAACCGATTGAACGTCTTCAGCTTTCTAACCCCGGCACTTGGGTTGCTAATTGGATTTATATTCTTTGAAGAGCGACTCCAACCCGTCCAAATTCTTGGAATAATTGTTGTCATTGTCGGTATAGCCATGATGCAAGGGAGAGGTGCCGTGGCAGTGGCAGCCGCCGACGAGAGCGCAACACCGCCTTAGTCGCTAGAGTCCTGCCTCCTTACTATACAGATGGAGTGGAAAACCCCGTAACAGGAGTAAAATGTGATAGAACGAATGCGCCAAGAAGCACCCACCAGCCGATTATCCGTAGTCTTGCCGGAACTCCCCCTGGCGGGATTTGGTTTTTTGACAAACTTTTTATGGGAGATGCTTCAAGTACCCTGGTTCATGGGTATGGCGAATTCGTCTCACGGCTCAGTGGTTTGGCTGTGTATACAGGCTACCGGCGGCGATGTGCTGATTCTACTGGCCAGCTTCTGGTTTTCCTCAATAGTCTTTGGACACCGTCGATGGCTCCTCGAGGGAAAACGAAAGCCTGCTATCACCCTTCTGGTTGCGGCACTTCTCGTGACCATCGTCATGGAATGGCTGGCGACTGGCCCGCTAGAGCGGTGGACATACGCAGACTCAATGCCGGTCATACCGCTGTTAGGCGTGGGGCTAGCTCCACTTCTGCAGTGGATTATTCTCCCGCCACTGATAATGTGGCTGTCGCACAGACATATGCTTGGCTGCATGGCAATTCGATCCAGTCGTGCGGTTTAGCTGCATAAGAGCACTGGCTCTTTGCGCCGGCACAAGCGCTTACGCCGGTCAAAAACTGAGCAGACAAAATCGCCGACACAAGCTTGTTTAAGGCAAAGAATTCAGAATTTCTGTAACGAGAAGAGGAAATTAGCTATGAACGATTCTACTGTAGTGAATACCCGTTTACGTACCGTCCCGCTAGGCAACACCCTGTCAGTTCTGTTAGTAATCAGCTATCTGCTGTGCGTAGGCTTTGGCCTGCTCGCCCCGGCGCAGATGCGTATGTACGAAGCTTGGGCGCCTTTATTGCCCGGCTTCGAATGGCTTACGTGGTCGGGATTTTTAATTGGATTAGTTGAAGCCTATTTGTACGGTTGGTACATCGCGGCTCTGTTTGTGTCTTTGTATCGCTGGTTCTCAAAAGAGAGACAATGATTATTTTTAATGGATCCTACGTCGAAACGGGTAGAAACGTGAGAACTGTCTGGTGAGCTATTTATGAACCGATTAACAACTTTCCTGAAGAGACACCTCGGTGATGTCGGGGTGGTTTTCTACACCTCACTACTCATTATTACCGCCTTTGTCGTCACCTCTGCCCTTCAGCCGGAAACTGTTGAAGCAATCGCCCAGAAAGTCCTCGATGCAACCGCCAAAAATGTTGGTTGGATGTACTTGATGGCAACCACCGGCTTTGTACTATTTATCTTTTTCCTGGCGTTCTCCAGGTTCGGAAACCTCCGCCTGGGCCAGGAGAACGAGTTGCCGGAGTTCTCCTTCACCAGCTGGCTGGCCATGATTTTCTCGGGGGGCATGGGCGTTGGACTGGTGTTCTGGGGCGTGGCGGAACCCATCATGCACTTGAACGTTCCGCCCCTGGGCCTTGCCGAGCCGCGCAGCGTAGAGGCGGCGCAGCTGGGCATGCGTTACTCGTTCTTTCACTGGGGTTTTCACCAATGGGCCAACTTTACCCTTGTGGGTCTGGCTATCGCTTATGTCCGTTTTCGCCACAATAGCTATGGTTTGATCAGCGAAACATTCCGCCCCCTGTTGGGAGAGCGAGTAGACCGCGGTTGGGGAAAAGCCATCGATATTCTGGCGGTAGTATCCACCTTGTTCGGGGTTGCAACGACTCTGGGGCTTGGCGCGCTGCAGGTCAATAGCGGCCTCTCCCGGCTGGGTGTAATGGATTACTCGACCACATCGCAGTTTATGATCCTGGGAGGGCTTGCAACGCTTTTTACCATATCGGCCATGACGCCACTCGACAAGGGCATACGCCATCTCAGTAACGCCAACCTTGTAATCGCGAGCGGCCTCCTGCTCTTCGTCCTGGTCACGGGACCCACGGCCTTTATTTTTGGTGAGCTCACCCAAACGCTTGGCGAGTATCTCGGAAACCTCATCGAAATGAGCCTGGTAACCGCCCCCCACTCCGACGAAAAGTGGGTGGAGCAGTGGACCATGTTTTACTGGGCATGGGGGTTAAGCTGGGCGCCCTTCGTGGGGAGTTTTATCGCCCGAATATCAAGGGGAAGAACCATTCGGGAGTTCGTCATGGGGGTAATGGTCATTCCCGTCGCCTTGAGCATGCTGTGGTTCTCAACCTTTGGTGGTTCCGCCATCCATTTCGAACTGTTTGAAGGCGTCGGTATCGCCGATGCCGTGGCAGAAGAAGTTCCATCCGGTCTTTACGTACTTTTAGATCAACTGCCTTGGGGTGGGGTCGCCGCTGTTCTGGCGGTCATACTGGTCTCGATGTTTGTGGTCACCTCTGCGGACTCAGCCACCTTCGTACTGGGCATGTTCACCTCCAAGGGTGTACTAACGCCAACACGCTTTGTTCGAGTGCTCTGGGGCTGCTTGCAGCTGTTAATGGCCTCCGTGCTCTTGCTGAGCGGCGGGCTGAACGGGCTCCGCACTCTTTCCATTGTCGCCGCATTTCCTTTTATGTTGCTGATGGTCCTAATGGCTTTCTCTCTTCATAAAGACCTTGCGACAGACATTAGGCGCCGCGAAGAGAAAAACGCAATGATGCATGCCCGCATGGAGCAATGGCTGCTGAGAGAGTCTGAGCGGGAAGCGGAGCGTCAGGAAGAAGAGGAACTCCATCCAAGCGCCCCCGAGCAATGTCCGGGATTGAGCCGGACGGGACAATCGACCCCGATAGAAGAGACGTAGCTGGTGAACCAACAAGGGGCCAAGTTACCCTGGCCGACGCCCTTTCCTGGGCTTACGTGTAGTAGTTCAGACTTGATCT
>NZ_DFTP01000062.1:15899-16081 GCF_002381585.1 Marinimicrobium sp. UBA4209 | reverse complement strand
GTAACGGCGGATGCGCTTCGCTTATCCGCCCTACGCAACCTCCATTCTATCCGTAGGGCGGATAAGGCCAAAGGCCGCATCCGCCGTAACCCAAGTCGCGGTCAGGAGGGCAAATAGCTCCTGGAACGTAATATTGGCACTGAGGGGCGCGGAGGGGATACCCTTTCAAGACCGTAAGCGGA
>NZ_DFTP01000062.1:7298-15817 GCF_002381585.1 Marinimicrobium sp. UBA4209 | reverse complement strand
TTCACGGCGTGTCTTGAAAGGGTATCCCCTCCACGGCCCGGACTTGATGCCTCACCTAATATCGATTTTTATCCTGCTACTCCCACCAAAAAACTATACAAAACCTCTTGCCTTGTACAATAAATCGGCGTACAACTTATACAAAGCCTAGCCACTTGTATAAGAGGTGCATCGATGGATACCCACGCAGACGTCAAAATTCCGGTTGGCATCAGTGAATGCCTGCTCGGCGAGCGGGTTCGCTTTGATGGCGGACACAAACGCAACCGCTTTCTGACCGACGTCATGAGCCGCTACTTCGACTATCGGCCCGTCTGCCCGGAAGTGCTGATTGGCCTGGGTATTCCCCGCAAGCCCATCCGCCTGGTCGCCACCGACAAAGGCACCCGCGTGCGCGGGGTTCAGGACGACAGCCTCGATGTCACCGAAGCGCTGGCCGCCGAGGCCGACAAGGCGCTGGAGCGTATGCCGGACATCTGCGGCTACGTGATGATGCAGAACTCCCCGAGCTGCGGCGCCTTCCGTATGAAACGCTACGGCGAAAACGGCTACCCGCTCGACAGCGACGGGATTGGAGCCTATGCCGAACGTTTGATGGAATTGCACCCGCTGCTGCCGGTGGAAGAGGCTGGGCGCCTGACCGATGCCGGTCTGCGTGATAACTTCATCTCCCGGGTGTTCGCCTACCACGACTGGAAAACCTCCGTCGAGCCGGACCCCACGCCTGCAAAGTTGGTGGACTTCTACTCCCGGTACAAATACCAGGTAATGGCTCACCATGTGCCCAGCTACCAGTCCATCGGTCGGTTGGTGGCCCAGGCGGGAACGCGGGACATCCATGAACTGTGCAATGAGTTTCTGACCGCGTTTATGGCCGCGCTGAGTCATAAAACCACGCGCAAGAGCAATACCAACACCATGCTGCACCTGCGTGGCTACCTGCGCGACCTGCTCGATGGCAATGAACAGCAGGAGCTGTCCGAGGTCATCGACGCCTATCACGCCGGTGATGTGCCGCTGGTGGTACCGCTGACGCTGCTCAAGCACTACCTGCGCAAGGTGGATAATCCCTACCTGCAAAAGCAGACCTTCTGGGCGCCGCATCCGGAAAAACTGGGCCTTCGCAATGCCAACGTCTGAAGATCGGGAGTCGATGGTTTCTGAGGCGGTACCCATCCGCAGGGTATCCGAGCTGACCGGCGTGAACAGCGTGACCCTGCGGGCCTGGGAGCGGCGCTATGGGCTGCTCAAACCGCTGCGCACCGCCAAGGGCCACCGACTGTATCGACCGGAGGATATTGCCAGGGTAGAGGCCATTCAGCGCTGGCTCGCCCGCGGCGTTGCGGTGGGTCAGGTCCGGGCGCTGCTGGATCAGGGCGCTGAGGCTACCGAGGTGGATCTGTCGCCAACCGATCCCTGGCAGCAACACCGCCAGGTGATGGCCCATGCGCTTGCCGCGCTGGACGTGCATGCTCTGCGAAAGCGGCTTGCCGAATTGACCGCCGAGTATCCGATGCCGGTTCTGGTGGATCACTGTATTGAACCGCTGCTGTCGCAGTGGCGATCCGATGTCGGTCAGGGACGGCCTCAGTATGGGGTAACGTCGCAACTGTTGTGCTTCGAATCCGTGCTGTATGACTACTTCGCATCGGCACGCCATCGGCAGTCGGCGCCCAAGGGGGCACCGCGTCTGTTGCTGGTGGATAACGGACGCACCCCGGATTCCGTGCTGCCGATGATCCTCGCGTACAGTCTGGGCGTAAACAGGCTCCAGGTGGACTTCTTTGGCCCGGTGCCCCAGGCGGAGTGGTTGTACGCGGTGGACCAGCGGGGGGCGGATGCGGTGTTGCTCTACACCGACAGCGTTCCCGAACCAGGTTTGGAGGCCGCACACCGCGATCTGGAGCGGCAATTGGCGGTTCCGATCTGGTTGGCGGGCCGGCAGACGGCGCTGGTGGACAGCACGCTACAGCCTCATTGCCTCGGACAATCCCATAGTGAAATTCTGGCGGCGCTGGAGGCACGGCTTCCCGTGCGGGTCGAAGGTCCTGATTTCTCTGATAACGGGTCCCCCGGCTCTGGAGCATCACGATAATGACAGACAAGCTGATCACTAAAGTCACTACCCTCTACGAGCGATTTGATCCCGCGCTGATTGGTGCTCTGGATCAGATTTACGATACCGACGTGGTGTTTGAAGACCCCCTGCACCGGGTAGAAGGCCTGGTTGCCCTGCGCCGCTACTTCTCCGGCATGGTGCATGGGCTTCAGGAGTGCGGCTTTACCTTCAATCACATTCTCGAACAGCGAGGGCACGCCGATGAACCGGATCAGGCGGTCCTGCTGTGGACCATGAATTACCGCCATCCGAAGCTTAAAGGGGGCCAGCTGCTGACCCTTGAGGGGAGCAGTCATCTTCAGTTTCGGGAGCGGGTGGTGTATCACCGCGACTATTTCGATGCCGGCGCCATGCTGTATGAGCATATTCCGGTATTGGGGTACGTGATCGGCAAGCTCAAGGCGAGGCTGGGGTAATGGTGAGTTCGGACAATCAACGCATTCTGGTATGGCTGCGCAATGACCTGCGCCTGCGCGACAACCCCGCCCTGTATCACGCCGCCGAAGCGGGGCAGGGCGTGGTGGCGGTGTATGTGTTGTGCGAGGATTTTATCGAGCGGCACAGCACGGCGCCGTCACGGCTGGATTTTATTCGGCGCCATTTACGTCAGATGCAAACCGATCTGGCCGAGCGGAACATCCCCCTGGTACTGCTTCGGGTTCGCCGGGCCGCTGAAATCCCCCATCAGTTGCTATCCCTGAGCCGTCGGGAAGGCTGCCATTCGCTGTATTTTAACGCGGAATATCCCCTCGATGAGCTGAACCGGGACCGCGCAGTGGCGGAGTATTTCCATGATCACGATCGCCATTACAAGCGGTTTCATGACCGGGTGATTCTGCCCCCGGGAAAAGTGCGTAACGGCCAGGGTGAGCCCTATCAGGTGTTTACCGCGTTCAAACGGCGCTGGATCCAGATGGCCCGTGAGCTACCGATGGTGCCTCACGGCCTTCCGGCCGTGCAGCCGGAAGCCTTGGGACAGGTCAGCGACGCCGGGATGACCCTGGATAGTCTCTTCCGGGGGGTTCACCTCAAGGACCTCTCGGCACTTTGGCCTGCGGGCGAGGAGGAGGCGTTGAGCCGCCTCGCCGAGTTTGCAGACGGACCCATTCGGGACTATAAAAGCAAACGGGACCTGCCTGCGGAGGCCGCTACATCGACGCTGTCACCCTATCTGGCGGTGGGCAGCCTGTCGCCCCGCCAATGCCTGACCGCCGCGCTGAGTGCCAATGAAGGGCGCTGGGACGAGGGCAGTGAGGGCGTGACCACCTGGATCAGCGAGCTGGTCTGGCGGGACTTCTATCAGCATGTGACCGTGGATTTTCCGGTGGTGTGTAAACACAAGCCGCTCCAGGGCCACACCGACGTCTTCCCCTGGCGCGACGATGAAGAGGATTTCAACCGCTGGCGTCGCGGAGAAACCGGCATTCCCATCGTGGATGCGGCGATGCGACAGCTGCTCGACACCGGCTGGATGCACAATCGGCTCCGAATGATCGTGGCGATGTTTCTCACCAAGAATCTTCGCATTGACTGGCGTCTGGGTGAGCGCTGGTTCATGTCGCAGCTGATCGACGGCGACTTTGCGGCCAATAACGGCGGCTGGCAGTGGAGCGCGTCCACCGGGACCGATGCGGCGCCTTATTTCCGTATTTTCAATCCCGTGACCCAATCCGAGCGTTTTGATCCCGATGGCCGGTTTATCCGTAAATATGTTCCAGAGCTGGCAAGGGTTTCGACAAGACAGATACACCAGCCGCCACCGGTGTCGGGTTATCCTGCGCCGATGGTGGACCTGAAAGCCAGCCGCAAGGAGACCATTGCGTTGTTTCAGCAGCTCAATGGCTCATCGTCAAAGGGCTAGAGGAGTCGTTTATGAGCCAGTCCCAGTGGATATGGGTTACAGGTGCCTCGACCGGTATTGGTGAAGCACTGGCCCGTCGGTTATTGCAGAACGGCCACAACGTGGTGATCAGCGCCCGCTCCGCGGACAAGCTGGAATCACTGGCCCGGGCGTTTCCCGAGCGATGCCATGCGCTTCCCGTCGACCTGACGGATCGAGAGGCACTGAGCCAGGTGAGCGATCGGTTGAAGACCATTACCCATCACCTTGATTCCGTCGTAATCAACGCCGGCACCTGCGAATACATCGACGTCAAGCATTTCGATGCCGCTCCTTTTGCCCCGGTGATGAACATCAATGTGGTCGGCTCGGCCAACACCGTCGAGCTGGCACTGCCGTTTCTGCGTAAATCCCCCAACCGTGCCCAAGTGGTCGGGGTGGGGAGTATGGTCACGGTGCTGCCGCTGACCCGCAGCGAGGCCTATGGTGCTTCGAAGGCCGCCATGGAGTATTTCATGCACTCTCTGCGCGTCGACCTGGCACCCGAGGGCATTGATGTGACACTGGTTCGACCCGGTTTTGTCAAAACCCCGCTCACCGACCGCAATGACTTTGAGATGCCGTTTCTGGTGGAAGCCGAAACGGCGGCAGAGCACATTGCCCGCGGTATGGCCCGTCGTCAGCGGATCGTGCAATTTCCCTGGCAGTTGGTGTGGACCATGCGTCTTATCAGCTGGTTACCCCTGGGCTGGAAAACAGCTCTTTTGAAAAAGATGGTGAAAGATTGAGCGACACAAATAGAACAAACGCTATGAAAGAAACGGGCTACGAAACAAAACAGATTGCGATTGTCGGCTCCGGTATCAGCGGATTGACGGCGGGGCACCTGCTGGCCAAGCGTCACCGGGTCACGGTGTTTGAAGCCGGTGAGAGCATTGGCGGCCACACGGCCACCAAGCGCGTCAATGTGGCTGGACAAGATTACGATGTGGACACCGGTTTTATCGTTTTTAACGACCGTACTTATCCGAATTTCATCAAGCTGATGTCCCGACTGGGCGTTCCCAGTCAATTGACCGAGATGGGTTTTGGCGTTACTCAGCCGGGGAGTCATCACGAGTACAGCGGCAGTGGCGTCCGTGGTCTGTTCGCTCAGAAGCGCAACCTGTTTCGACCGGCGCACTGGCGGATGCTTCGGGAGATTCTGCGCTTCAATCGAGCCTGCACTCAGGCCCATGAGCAAGACCGGGTCGACCCGCAGATGACTCTGGGGGAGTACCTGGAACAGGAGCGCTATAGCCGGTTTTTCCGGGAACATTATATTCTGCCTATGGTTTCTGCGATCTGGTCCTCGGGCCTGTCCGGCGCGGCAGAGATGCCACTGATCTTCTTTATCCGGTTTTTCCACAACCACGGGCTGCTGACTGTCACCCAGCAGCCCCAGTGGTACACGGTCAAAGGCGGCTCCCACAGTTACCTGCCTCCTCTGACCCGCGAATTCGCTGACAGCATTTATACCGGTTGTCCGGTTCACCGCGTGGAGCGAACAGAGCAGGGCGTGCGCCTGACCACAGACCGCTTTGGTGAGCAGGCTTTTGATGAAGTCATTTTTGCCTG
The DNA here is from genome assembly GCF_002381585.1 of Marinimicrobium sp. UBA4209. Lineage (NCBI taxonomy): Bacteria > Pseudomonadati > Pseudomonadota > Gammaproteobacteria > Cellvibrionales > Cellvibrionaceae > Marinimicrobium > Marinimicrobium sp. UBA4209. Next base: position 10,241 of record NZ_DFTP01000062.1, on the reverse strand, counting down.
TCACAGCGACCAGGCGCTAAAGCTTTTGGTGGATCCGACCGACCGTGAATATGACATTCTGTCGGCCATTCCCTATCAGGATAACGACGTTGTCCTGCATACTGACACCAGCATCCTGCCCAAGGCACCAGGTGCCTGGGCCAGCTGGAATTATCGGCTCAGTCCCGGACGGGACAACGAGGCGGTGTTGACCTACAACATGAACATGCTCCAGCGGCTCGAGTGTCCGGAAACCCTCTGTGTGAGCGTCAATGCCACGGAATGGCTCGATGAGCACAAAATTCTCGGGCGCTATCGCTACAGTCACCCGGTATTCAACCGGGAAAGCATTGCAGCCCAGGCGCGATGGAGTGATATCAGTGGTGTCAATCACACCCATTACTGCGGTGCTTATTGGCGCAATGGTTTTCACGAGGACGGTGTGGTATCGGGCCTGCGCGTTGCCAAGGCGTTGGGAGAGTCCTTCTGATGCACAGCGCGATCTATCAAGGCTGGGTGCGCCATCGCCGCTTTGTGCCTCGCGGGCACGAGTTCCGGTATCGCTCGACCCTGTTTTACCTGGATCTGGATGAGTTGCCGGGGCTGTTTGAAGGGCTGTGGTTCTGGGGCTTCAATCGTCGCCGACTTGGCTGGTTCCGACGGGAGGATTACCTCCATCCCCAGGAGCCGGACTTGAAAACCGCCGTGCGCGAGGAAGTGACTCGCCAGACGGGCCACTGTCCGTCAGGTCCGATCCGGTTGTTGACCAACCTTCGCCAATGGGGGCTGTGTTTCAACCCGGTCAGTTTTTATTACTGCTTCGAACCTGACGCCGAGAAGCCCAGTGTCATCCTGGCTCAGGTAAATAATACGCCCTGGAATGAACGACATTGTTACGTGATTCCCTGCAACCCGAAAACCGGCAAGAGTCGATTGGGGTTCAGGAAAGCGTTCCACGTATCGCCGTTCAATCCGATTGACATGGAATACCGGTGGATCAGCACGGCGCCGGACGAATCCCTACTGGTTCATATGGAAAACTGGCGCGAGGGGGCCTGTCACATGGATGCAACGCTCAGCCTCGAGCGGCAGGCGTGGGAACCATCGCGCCTGAATCGCATTTTGTGGCAGCAGCCCTGGCTGACGATCAAGGTGCCTCTGGCCATTTATTGGCAGGCACTCAAACTCTGGTTAAAGCGGGTGCCTCCCTATGGGCATCAGACGGCCCCGGCTTCTGAACGATCCACCACCCAAATTACGCTGGCACCCAGGAGGTAGTTGTGACGCATTCCAACCCCAGCATCGCACGTTTTAAAGGCCATCGTCTGGCCAAACCGCGCTGGAACCAGGCGCTGGCCAAACGTCTGATCCTCAAAACCCTCTCCGCCATGGAGGAGGGCTGCCTTCGGCTGCACGATGGCGACGAGTGCCACGAGTTCGGTCAGCCGGCCGACCAGGCGGTGTTGGTGGCGGATCTGCATGTGCACGATCCCATGGCCTACGCCGAAGTGGCCTTTGGAGGTTCAGTGGGTGCCGGAGAAGCCTATATGAGCGGCTACTGGTCGACCCCGAACCTGACCCAGGTCACGCGCATTTTTGTCCGCAATATGCACGCGCTGGACAAGATGGACGCCAGCCAGTCTATGTTCGGAAAGGGGCTGCTTCGACTGTTCAGCTGGATGAATCGAAACTCGAAAGAGGGCGCCCGACGCAATATCGCCGCGCACTACGATCTGGGTAATGATTTTTTCCGACTCTTTCTCGACCCGAGCATGATGTATTCCTCGGCCATCTACCCGCGTGCCGAGTCCACCCTGGCGGAGGCTGCCGAGTACAAGCTGCAGCGGATCTGCGAGAAGCTGGAACTTGGGCCCGATGACCACTTGTTGGAAATCGGTACCGGTTGGGGTGGTATGGCGATCTACGCCGCCCGGCATTACGGTTGCCGGGTGACGACCACCACCATCTCCCGTGCCCAGTGGGAGCATGCCCAGGCGCAAGTGAAAGAAGCGGGGCTTGAAGATCGGATAACACTGCTGTTCAAGGACTACCGGGACCTGACCGGCGAGTACACCAAACTGGTGTCGGTGGAAATGATTGAGGCGGTAGGGCATGAACACTTCCGGGAATATTTTGAGCGCTGCTCCCGTCTGTTGACCAGCGATGGGCTGATGTTGATTCAGGCCATCACCATTGCCGATCAGCGCTACGAGCACGCCCGCAAACACGTGGACTTTATCCAGCGGTATATTTTCCCCGGCGGCTCGCTGCCTTCGGTCGCATTGATGAGCGACCTGACGCGCCGCTTTACCGATCTGAACCTGCTGCATCTGGAAGATATCGGCCAACACTACGCGCGCACCCTGAGAGATTGGCGGCTCGCCTTTGAGGCGCAGCTCGACCGAGTGCGGGCAATGAAATTCGACGAGCGCTTTATCCGGATGTGGGAATACTATCTGTGCTATTGCGAGGGGGGCTTTATCGAGCGCAGCATCGGAACCGCACAGCTGTTGATGGCCAAGCCCAAGTATCGTCCGGAGCCGGTCTGACGTGGAACTCAAGCGGCACTACTGGTGGATCAATGCGGCCATCTCACAAATCGGCTGGTTTGTGTGCGTACTGCTGGGCAATGTACCGGGCGTGGCATTCACGTTTCTGTTTGTCGTGCTGCACTTCCGGTTCGCGCCGGTGCACCCGCGGGACTGGCTGGCCGTCTGTGTCGCGCTGCCCATGGGTGTTGCGCATGACAACCTGCTCGGCTACTTCGGGGTGTTGGATTACAGTGCCGAGTCCGCCTCGGGATTGGCGCCGGGCTGGTTGACCTGTCTCTGGGTGATCATGGCACTGACTCTGCATCATCCTCTGAAAGCGTTGTACGAACGTCCCTGGTTGATCGGCGTGGTTGGCGCGGTGGGTGGCCCCATGGCGTATCTGGGTGGCGTTCGTCTGTCCGGTGTGGAGTGG
>NZ_DFTP01000062.1:5605-7255 GCF_002381585.1 Marinimicrobium sp. UBA4209 | reverse complement strand
GGAGTGGGGCCTGCCGGTCACTCAGGGTTTCCTGATCATGATGGCCATCTGGGTCTGGTTGTTGCCACTGCATCGGTGGCTGGTGTTACGAGGAGAACGGTTATGTGGAAAAGTCTGATATCAGGTGTGGCGGCAGGCCTGCTTCTGCTGCCGGCGGCTCAGGCACTGGCCGAAAAGAGCGAGTACGAGATCATTGGCGCGGCCTATCATGCCGACAAGATAGAGCAGTTGCTGTACGAAGAGCGGTATACGCCGGTAGATGACAGCGGCAAAGGCGAAGTGCATTACGTGGACCCGGACGGAGAACGCATTGCCGAGAAAACCCTCGATTACTCCCACGGTGAAACCAGCCCGTCATTTGAGCTTCGGGATCTGCGCCAGGATCTGCACTGGAGTGCGCGCTGGAGTGATGATGAGGAACAGATCCGCTTGACGCGAGGTTCCCGGGAAGAACCGGAAAGTGAATCGGTGGAGGTCAAAAGCCGGCAGGTGATCGACGCCGGTTTCGATCCGTTCATTCAGAGTCATTGGGATCGTCTGATGGACGGGGAGCGGGTGACCTTCCACTTCGCCTTTCCCAACCGACTGACCAACGTCCGGCTGCGCGCCGAGCGCATTGACGCCGACGGCTCGCCCATCCAAAAGCATGAAGAGGACTGGGTGTATTTCCGTATCCGGGTGAACAGCGCTGTGCTGTCACTGTTCGCGGATAATCTGTACCTGGCATATGACCCTGAGGACACACGCCTGATGGTCTTTCGCGGTCGTTCCAATATTCCGGACGCCGATGGAGAGGGACGGGATGTAGAGATTCACTATCGGTACCCCTGAGGTGCCGATAACATCCAGGGTCACGATGGCCCTGGCGTAAACCCTTCGGGTTGTTTGCCCTGTAGCTCGTAGGCGAAGGCAATGATGTGAGCCACGGCCCGGTAGAGGCTCTCGGGAATTTCGTCGCCCAGCTCCAGGGTCACGAGAAGATTCACCAATTCTCGGTTATCGCACAGCGGTACCCCCTCAGCTTCGGCAATGGCCATGATCTCCCGCGCCACATCGCCCTGGCCCTTGGCGCTGACGTGGGGCGCGTGGGTGCCGTCATAAAACAGAGCCACCGCCTTTTCAATCTCGTCCGGGGTGAACCCGTTGTCCCCGTCGGTGCGCCTGTTCATGTTGTGATGTCCACCAGTGAATAGCGAATGTCCGTCATGGGCCGGGGTGGGGCGCCTGTGTGGCATTCCAACTGGGTCACTTCGATGCCTTCTTTTTCCAGCCGCTGCTGCAGGTCGTTCAGGCGCGCGCGTATGGTGTTGGCGGTCTGCTCCTGTTCCGCCCACAGCCGTGTCGCCACTTTCTGATCCCGTACCGTCACCTGAGCGTGCAGGGTGCCGGCATCCGGCAACTCAAAACTGAGTTGCACCTGCCACTGACGGATTTTTCCGCTGCGTTTTCCCGTCTCGTTTTTTTCCGGCTCCGGCTCGATTCGAAGCAGTAGCGGTTGGATCTCCTGTCCCAGGCGCATGGGCACTTCCAGGGTCAGAGTCTGGGGCGCAGGGCCGGCGTCCGCCGGGGCAAACTGTTGGGTCAGGGCCTGGCTCTGCTGAACCTGAATCCGGGCCAGGCTGTGCAGCGTCAGTTGATGAACCATCTGTA